>JAAYKZ010000088.1 GCA_012522165.1 Clostridiales bacterium | reverse complement strand
CTCAAGTAATACAATTAGCAAATGAGTTGAGGGATGTAGAAAAAGAAGCTAGAAACCCTGCAGCACACGAGATTGTATCTATTAGTGATAAATGGTTTAAAAACAAAACCGATTATGATAGTAATGAAATATTAAAGATGTTAAAAAAATTCCTAAGTTATTGTACTGCTGTCCCAAAGAATGCTTGGGAATCCTATGAAAATTTAAATCAGCAGATCTATGACTTACTTTTAATAAGCTAGGAAGTTATTGGTTGAGGAGAAGTTTATAGTTTCTTACCTGATCCAAGAAAGGGCTACCAGGTCTAATCCTCTATTGGCATGAATATAATAAATTGAAATGGGGGTTAGGACCATGAACGGTAGAAGCTATAAAAAATTTAGATTAATAATCTTTTATATATTTTTAATAATTGTCCTTTATGCTGCTATAGGGGACAGTCAAAGGGATGAGGTTTCAAGTAATAACACAAGTGAGACAAGTATAGCTACAGATCAGGAATCTGAGTATGATATTTTCATAGATCTTACCGAATCTATGCTATATCTTTTTAAAGGAGATGAGCTGGTTAAAAAATATGTAATTGCTCAGGGGAAGGACAAAAGTCCTTCTCCCATAGGAGTATGGGAGATTGTATCTAAAGCACGGAATTGGGGTACAGGTTTTGGAACCAGATGGATGGGATTAAATGTGCCTTGGGGCTCCTATGGCATTCATGGAACCAACAGGCCTAGTTCTATTGGAAGGATGGCATCTGCGGGATGTATTAGAATGCATAATTCAGAAGTAGAAGAGTTATACGATATTGTGCCGTATAAGACTAAAGTATATATCTATGGAGGACCTTACAGAAACCTAGGCAGTTACCTCCAGGTGTTACAACCTGGGGATAGAAAATCCCATGTTTTAGAGGTCCAAATTAGATTAAAGGCTAAGGGCTATTACCAAGGGGCGCTTGATGGAATATATGGAGAAGGTATGAAAAAAGCTTTATTAGAATTTAAGAAAGATATGGGACTGCCATATAATCACTATGTGGACCAGCAAACGTATGAGGCTTTAGGAATACTGGCATTTGAGTAACCACCATCATATAGAAAAAATGGTGGTTTTTTTATTATAAAAATTTATTTAGACACGCAAAAGATGATTGACATGTCACACATTGCCTGCTAGAATTATATTACAACATATGAACAATTATTCATATGATATGAGGTTGATAGAATGAAAAAAGAAAAAGACAATATTGAATATTGTGGGCAAACAATTATTCATGAGGATATAGTCAAAGAGATTAATGATAGAATGCTAAAGGATGAGACAGTTATGGCTTTGGCTGAATTTTTTAAGGTATTTGGAGATTCTACCCGTTTAAAAATACTATATGCTCTTTCAATGTCGGAGATGTGTGTATGTGATTTGGCTGCCCTTTTATCCATGAGCCAATCAGCCATTTCTCATCAGCTAAAGGTGCTTAGGCAAACTAGGCTCATAAAATATAGAAAGGACGGAAAAGTAGTTTACTATTCACTAGATGATGACCATATCCGTCGAGTATTTGAACAAGGGTTAGCCCATGTGAATGAATGATATGTGTTTGGAGGGGGTTACATGCATCAGCAATGCAAGCTTGTTTTGGAGGGCTTAGATTGCGCTAATTGTGCGCTTAAAATAGAGAATAAGGTAAAGACTATTAGAGGTATTAAAAACGCAACAGTAAATTTTTCTAATAAGACAATGTTGGTGGAATTAAATGAAGACAAGGAAACCATGATAGGAAAAATAAAGGAAGTAATTAGTAAGCTGGAGCCTGATGTTTTAGTACTAGAAAAAGATGATAATAATGAGCCTGTTAAAGAATCAATGAAAGCTGAATTTTGTAGAGAGTGGGTTAAACTGGCAATTGGAGTAATTCCTTTAGTTTTTGCCTTATCCATTGAATTTGCTAATTGGTTAAAGGTGGCTTTATTTTTATTCAGCTATTTTATTATTGGAAAGAATATCCTAAAAAAAGCTGTCAATAATATAATCAAAGGGCAAATATTTGATGAAAACTTTCTTATGGGCATTGCTACACTAGGCGCTTTTGCAATAGGTGAATACCCAGAAGGCATAGCAGTTTTGTTATTCTATCAAGTGGGAGAGCTATTTCAAGATATGGCTGTCCATCGTTCCAGGAAATCTATAGCGGATTTGATGGATATTAGACCGGATTTTGCCAATCTTAAAAGGGGAGATGAAATCATAAAGGTTTCTCCTACAGAAGTTGAGCCTGGCGATATAATAATTATTAGACCTGGTGAAAAGGTTCCTTTGGATGGGATTATTGTAGAAGGTGAGTCCTCTATGGATACCTCAGCCATAACAGGAGAATCTGCTCCTAGAGATGTAAAGGTGGGCGATGAGGTATTAGGAGGTTTTATCAATAATAATGGCTTGTTGTCTGTTAAAGTGTCCAAACCTTTTGGCCAATCTACAGTGTCAAAGATATTAGAATTGGTTGAGAACGCTGGCAGTAAAAAGGCACCTACAGAAAAATTTATAACCCGTTTTGCAAGGTATTATACTCCTATAGTAGTATTTTCTGCTTTGCTTATAGCCGTAGTACCTCCACTGGTATTAGCAGATCAAAGTTTTTCTCAGTGGATATATAGGGCTTTGGTGTTCTTGGTAGTATCCTGTCCATGTGCCTTAGTTATATCCATTCCCCTTGGCTTTTTCGGTGGAATTGGAGGGGCATCTAGGCATGGGATACTAGTCAAGGGCGGCAATTATCTGGAAGCCATGACAGAGATAGATACTGTGGTCTTTGATAAAACCGGTACGTTGACCAAGGGTGTATTTGATGTAACTGAAATTAATCCTACACCAGGTCTAGCTAAAGAAGAATTATTGTACTATGCTGCTATAGTAGAGAGCCAATCAACCCACCCCATCGATGTATCAATAATAAAGGCATACGGTAATCATATTAATAAGGATCAAATTAAGAGTTATAAAGAGATACCTGGTTACGGGATAGCTGTGGATACTGATGAGCATGGGATTTTGGCAGGTAACTTAGCTTTGATGAAGCAAAATAATATAGATTGCCAAAAGGTTGATACTACTGGGACAGTGGTATATATTGCAATAGATGGTAAATATGCAGGTCATATTATAGTATCAGATAAGATAAAGGATGACTCTAAAAAAGCTATTAATGGCTTAAAAGCTCTGGGAGTTCGAACTATAGCTATGCTTACTGGCGATACTAAAGAGGTTGGAGAAAAAGTAGCCCAGCAGTTAGGCTTGGATGTAGTGTATACTCAGCTTTTACCACAGCATAAAGTAGAAAAACTGGTAAGACTGGAAAAGCAAAAAGGCGTCAAAGGCAAACTGGTCTTTGTTGGAGATGGAATAAATGATGCTCCTGTATTGGCTAGAGCAGATATTGGCATAGCCATGGGCGGATTAGGTTCTGATGCAGCCATTGAAGCTGCTGATATAGTGCTAATGACAGATGAACCTTATAAATTGATCAAAGCCATAGAAATATCGAGAAAGACAAAGAGGATAGTATGGCAAAACATTGGGCTAGCTTTGGCAGTTAAAGGGCTTGTTCTGCTGATGGGAGCTGTTGGCGTAGCTACAATGTGGGAAGCAGTCTTTGCAGATGTGGGAGTTGCCCTTATAGCAGTATTAAATTCCATGAGAGCTGCAAAATAGTAAGCTACTAAAAACGGGAGTGTTGATCATGAACAAATTAGAAATTATGAATAAATTAGATGTAAAGAGATTATGGAAGGGATTTTGGCAGGTTGCTGATCCAAGATGTTGGGTAGCATCAACAGTACCTATGCTAGTTGGAGCGGCACTGTCCTATGGAACCAGGGGGAGATTTAGTCTTCCCTGGTTTCTATTATCATTAGTGGGTATCTATCTAATTGAAACTGGAAAGAATTCTAGTAATGAGTATGTTGACTATAAAACAGGCGTGGATAGAAATATAGCACCTGAAAATAGAACCCCTTTTAGCGGTGGAAAAAAGACTATTGTTCAGGGAAAGCTTTCACTTAATGAAGTCTTGTACATATCTATAGTTACCTTTTTGATAGCCTGTGGAATTGGCCTAATAATAGTTTTGTTTAGAGAACCTAGAATTTTATGGGTAGGTCTATTGGGAGTACTTATTTCCATTTTTTATAGTGTTCCCCCATTTAAATTTGCTTACTCTGGCTTAGGAGAGTTTGCAGTTGGTTTTACATTTGGTCCCTTAGTTACTCTTGGGATGTATATGGTTATGGCCCAAGAATTAGATTATAGAGCGATGATTGTAGGGATGCCAATAGGATTTCTAATCGCAAACGTTTTATGGATTAACCAATATCCTGATTACGAAGCTGATAAGCAGGGTAATAAAAAGAATTGGGTAGTAAGATTAGGCAAAGCAAAAAGTATTAAGATATACATTACATTATTTATATTGGCATATGTCTCTTTGATTCTGGTATCCGTAATATATAGAAATGCATTTTGGCTCTTGGGATGGATCAGCATCCCCCTAGCAGTTAAATCCGTTAAAATTGCTCAAAAGGAATATAATAATATACCTAAATTAATTAAGGCCAACGCTAACACTCTACTTATTTATCAGGTAACCGGATTAGCTATGATGGTAGCTTCGTTTCTTAACGGCTAAATAACCTTCCAAAATTCCTGGTTCTGCATATTATGAACAGTAGGAATAACCATTTGGAAAGGGATGGATACATATGAGCAAGGATTGTAAAATAAGAAAGGTATTTCCAGGTGGAAATACAGCAAGGGGATTTTATTCGTTTTTTGATTACATTACAGGCGATAATTATACTAGACGCTATATAATTAAAGGAGGACCAGGTGCGGGTAAATCTACGTTTATGTCAGGTATAAGCCAACATATGTTGAAACATGGCTTTACAGTAGAGGAGTATCGCTGTGCAACTGATCCTGATTCTTTAGATGCTATATTTATACCAGAAATCGGAGTGGCACTACTTGACGGTACCTCACCTCATGCCATTGAACCAAGAAATCCTGGTATAACTGATGATATAATTTGGTTAGGAGAGTATTGGGATAAGTCAAAACTGTTGAAACACAAGGAAGAGATCTTGAAGTTAAATAAAAAGGCTAGCAAACTGTTTAGGATAGCCTTTAGTCATCTAAAAGAAGCTGGTGTTGTTTACCATGAATGGCGATCCTATGCCCAAGATGATTTTAATGAAGAAGAGTACAATATTGCCCTTAAGCAGGTCATTGATGATCTTTTTAAAAACGTAACTGAGGTAAACTATAATGCAAAACATTCCCATTTCTTTGCATCAGCAATTAGCGGAAAAGGAATCTATAATTACACCCAAAGCCTTATTGAGCCTACGTATAAGGTATATGCTTTTTCTGGGATGCCAGGCTCAGGCGTACAGAAGGCCATTGGCAGGATAGCTCAACAAGCTCAGGAATTTGGAATATCAACTGAGCAGTATCATTGTCCTATTGATGTGGATGAGCTAGATATGGTTATTATACCCTCATTAAAAAGTGTTGTGGTTAACATAAATCAAGTTTTGAGCAAAGATAATTCTTTTTTTGACTATAAACAAATAAAAGCCTATGTAAATTTTGATGACTATCTAGACTATAGAACCATTTACGAGTTTTCTGATGATATTGAAGAAGCAAAAAAAAGGTTTTATCACCTAATAAATAGAGCTATTGATTTAATTTCCAGAGCCAAGGTTATCCATGGTCAAGTGGAGAAATATTACATTGATGCTATGGATTTTGAAAAAGTAAATGTAAAGAGACAAAAAATTTTAGAAGAGATTATGGAACTTGCAAAAATCAAAGATTAATACTAGAAAAGTGCGTCATTAGGACGCATTTTTTTTGCTATTATTTAGTTGAAATATCTAGCTCAATATAATAGGATATATGATAACAAATTCATGTTTCTAGAAGGATTAAAGAACCTATAATTTAGATATGATTTTAAGGAATAAAATATATAGGAAGGGGGATGGGCAATTTTGTCTTGGATCAATTCCTAGACTATGTGCCCAGTTTTATGAATACTAGAATAGTACTAACAAGCAATCTAGATCCATGGCGTAATTTGGCCATGGAAGAGTATTTGTTGGATAATGTAAAACAGAATGAGTGTATTCTCTATCTATGGCAGAACCAGAATACCGTGGTAATTGGCAAAAACCAAAATGCCTGGAAAGAATGTAGAACCGAACTTTTGGAGCAAGAGGGGGGTAAATTAGCTAGAAGAAGCTCTGGTGGTGGAGCGGTATTTCATGATACTGGGAATTTAAATTTCTCATTTTTAGTGGATAGACAGTTTTATGATGTTCATAAACAGTTAGAAGTTATTCTAAAGGCAGTAGAGAAATTAGGAATTAAAGCTGTATTTAGTGGAAGAAATGACCTGACTGTTGAGGGTAGAAAGTTTTCGGGAAACGCTTTTTGTTTTAGAAAAAAATCAGCTCTACATCATGGGACCATCCTAATATCAGCTGATATGGAGAAGATGACCAGGTATTTACAGGTACCAAAAGAAAAAATACGATCAAAGGGCATAGAATCTGTAAGGTCACGGGTAGTAAATCTTACGGAATATAATCCTAATATAGATGTACCAATCATGATAGATACTTTAATACAATCTTTCAAGGAAGTGTATGGAGAGACTTCTGATATTAGGTATGGAGAAGAGGGAATTGATCAAGCTGTGCTCAATGAGTTACACAATAAGTATAAATCTTGGGAATGGAGATTTGGAGAATCTCCAAAATTTGATATTGAATTTGATACTCGTTTTTCCTGGGGGGGCATACAGTTGTGCCTTAGACTTGAACAGGGAAGAATAGTAAAAGCATTTGTATATTCTGATGCCATGGATGAAGCTTTTATAGAAATGATTCCAGGGATCTTAGAAGGCTGTATATTCAATTCAAAAAAAATGGCCCAAGTATTACTGAGTGCGGATGTAGTCGGGGAAAGAACTAATATGGTTCGTGATATAGCTAACTGGATCAGTAGTAAAGGTTTTTGAGGCTTTGATGGTTAAAGTGAGATCCAACCGGGATAGTAAATCTAGCATATAGGGAGGCAAATAATGTTTCGGATAATAAAAGAAATTAAGCCGTTTATTATTACAATATTGATAATTATAGTTTTACTTTTTGTACAGGCTATGACGGAGCTGGCGCTTCCTGACTATATGTCCAATATAGTTAATGTTGGCATACAACAAAATGGTATTGAAAATGCCGTTCCAGAAGTTATTAGGGCCGAAAAACTAGATAGGATTAAAGAACTATTAAATGAAGATGAAAGGATTTTGGTAGAAAATAGTTATAGACTTGTACGAAAAGAAGATATTGATGAGAAAGAATTCAAGAAATATTTAAAAAAATATCCCATTCTGGAAACGGAAAGCCTGTATGTTTTGGATATATCATCGGAGAAAAATATAGAAGAATTAAATAGTATATTAGCAAAGGCTATAATAGTTGTATGGGGCATAGAACAAGGAGCAGAACAAAATGCTTTTCCCTTTATTAGCAATGTACATAAAGGTAATTTGCCTGAAGGTATAGATCCCTTTAAAATGTTAAAAACTCTGCCTGAGGAACAGTTAAAAGAAATAATGGCTAGGATAGATGAGCAATTTAACATAATGCCCGAGTCCATTATAATCCAATCCGCCATAAACTTTATAAGAGCTGAATACGAAGCTATAGGTGTGAATATCCGACAAAACCAATTTCGTTATGTTATGTATGTTGGCGTTATAATGCTGTTAATTGCTATTTTAAGTATGGGAGCATCCATAGCTGTTGGTTTCCTATCTGCTAGGGTTTCATCTTCCTTGGGGAAAAATCTAAGAGAAAAGGTTTTTAAAAAAATTATATCTTTTTCCAACGTTGAATTTGACGATTTTTCAACCGCCTCTTTAATAACTAGAAGCACAAATGATATTCAGCATATACAGATGTTTTTTATAATGCTGTTAAGAATGGTATTCTATGCTCCTATTTTAGGTATAGGTGGAGTTATAAGGGCTCTTAATACAGACACATCTATGGCCTGGATAATAGCTGTAGGTGTAATAGCTGTTTTATCATTGGTTACTCTTCTGTTTTCTATTGCTACCCCAAAATTTAAGAAAATGCAAAAGCTTATAGACAGAGTAAACCTAGTAATGAGAGAAGCCCTTAACGGCTTGATGGTTATAAGAGCTTTTAATACTCAGAAATTAGAAGAAAGCAAATTTGATAAAGCCAACAAAGATTTAACCAAAACCAATCTTTTTGTTGCTAGATTAATGACATTTATGTGGCCTACAATGATGCTTATTATGAATGGTATTTCTCTCCTTATTGTTTGGGTGGGTGCCCATCAAATTGAGGATGGAACTATACAGGTTGGAGATATGATGGCTTTTATGCAATATGCTATACAGATAATTATGTCTTTCCTAATGATATCTATGGTTTCTATAATGCTTCCTAGAGCTTCGGTGTCAGCCCAGAGAATAGCAGAGGTTATAGATAGGGAGATAGCCATAAAGGATCCGGAAATAATAGCTCCCCAAATAAGTGATTCTAAATGCACTATAGAATTTAAAAATGTAAGCTTTAAATACCCTGGTGCTAAAGAATATGTTCTAAAGGATATATCGTTCATTGCCAAACCAGGAGAAACCACTGCTTTCATAGGAGGTACTGGCAGCGGAAAATCAACTCTGATAAATCTTATACCAAGATTTTATGATGTAAAAGAAGGTCAAATTCTAATAAATGGTGTTGATATAAGGGATATGAAGCTACACCATCTAAGGGAAAAAATAGGCTATGTCCCCCAAAAAAGCGTCTTATTTTCCGGAACTATTGAGAGCAACTTAAAATACGGTAAGAATGCTGATGCTACAGATCAAGAGGTGCAGAAAGCTATAGAAATAGCCCAGGCCAAAGAATTTGTTGATGAAAAGGATAAAGGGATTCAATCTGAAATATCTCAAGGAGGGACTAATGTATCCGGTGGGCAAAAGCAAAGATTGTCTATAGCAAGAGCATTGACCAAAAAACCTCAGATATTTATATTCGACGATAGCTTTTCTGCTCTGGATTTTAGAACTGACGCAGCTTTAAGAAAAGCTTTATCTAATGAGATAATGGATAAGATAGTGTTGATAGTAGCTCAAAGGATTAGTACCATTATGAATTCTGAAAATATTATAGTGCTTGATGAAGGCAGAGTTGTTGGTATGGGAACCCATCAAGAGCTTTTAAAGGACTGTGATGTTTACAAACAGATTGCGCTGTCACAGCTATCGGAGGAGGAACTTGCCATATGAGTAAGGAAAAGACTAAAGAAATGAACAAGAGAGGAGCAAGAATAGGCCATGGTCCTGCTGGACCTATGGGAAGAGGATTTGATAAGCCTAAAAACTTTAGAGGCACTTTTATCAAGCTACTCAATTACTTAAAACCTTATTATTTGCAATTAGCTTTAGTAATAATACTAGCTATTGGTAGTACAATCTTTGTTATAATAGGCCCAAGGATATTAGGTAAGGCCACAACTGGGATATTTGAAGGATTGGTAGAAAAGGTTTCTGGTGTACCTGGGGGTGGCATAGACTTTAGCTACATAGGCAATATTATTCTGATTCTCATAGTAATATATTTGTTGTCTACTTTATTTTCCCTAATACAAGGCTTTGTGATCGCTGGCGTAGCTCAAAAAATATCATATAATTTGCGAAGGGAAATTTCTCTTAAAATAAATAGACTCCCACTAAAATATTTCGATACTGTGAGTCACGGAGATGTCTTATCCAGAGTTACAAATGATGTGGATACTATTAGTCAATCTCTTAGCCAAAGCACTAGTCAAATAATTACTTCTCTTACAACTTTTATTGGTGTTCTAATAATGATGTTTTCTATAAGCTGGCAGATGACTATTGCTGCTCTACTGATACTACCTATTTCAATGATATTGGTTATGTCTGTAGTAAAAAGATCTCAAGTATATTTTGTTGCCCACCAGAAATCCCTTGGGGATGTCAATGGACATATTGAGGAAGTATACGGCGGACATAACATCATGAAGGCTTTCAACGCAGAGGATGCTGTTATTAAGGAGTTTACGAAAATCAATAATGAACTCTATGATTCAGCCTGGAAATCTCAATTTTTATCGGGTATGATGATGCCTATAATGGTCTTTATAGGAAATTTAGGATACGTGGCTGTTTCCATATTGGGAGGATGGCTAGCAGTAAGGAAAGTTATAGAAGTAGGGGATATACTGGCATTTATTCAGTATATTAGAAGCTTCACTCAACCTGTTACTCAAGTAGCTCAGATAAGTAATATACTTCAATCAACCATAGCCGCAGCTGAAAGGGTATTTGAATTTTTAGATGAGAAAGAAGAAATAGAAGATACATCTTCACCTGTAAAGCTGAATAATATTCAGGGCCGAGTCACCTTTGAAAATGTCAGATTTGGTTATAAGGAAGATAATATAATAATAAAGAACTTTTCAGCAGATATAAAACCAGGACAAAAGGTAGCTATAGTTGGGCCTACAGGTGCCGGAAAGACTACCATTGTCAAACTTTTGATGCGATTTTACGACTTAAACGGTGGCAGGATATTAGTCGATAGTCATGATGTAGTAGATTTTACTAGAAAAGATTTGCGAGATATGTTTGGTATGGTGCTTCAGGATACTTGGCTATTCTCTGGTAGCATTATGGAGAATATAAGGTATGGTAGACCAGATGCAACAGATGAGGAAGTTATAGAAGCCGCAAAGGCTGCTCATGCTCATTGGTTTATAAGCACCCTACCTGACGGATATAATTTCATCATTAATGAAGAAGCCAGCAATATATCTCAAGGTCAGAAACAGCTAATTACAATAGCTAGAGCTATATTGTCAAATCCAAAGATACTTATACTAGATGAAGCGACATCTTCTGTTGACACTAGGACTGAAATACTCATAAAAAAAGCTATGGATAACCTTATGAGGGGAAAAACAGCTTTTATAATAGCCTATAGGTTATCAACTATTAAAGATGCAGACCTAATTCTTGTTATGAAGGACGGAGATATTGTAGAGTCAGGTAAGCATAAGGAGCTTCTTGATAAAGGTGGTTTCTATGCCTCTATGTACTATAGTCAGTTTACCCGTACAGCAGCTTCTTAAACTTATCACTAGAGTAGTAAATACAAAAAGGCTTAGAAAATTATCTAAGTCTTTTTAATTTAATCTTGACTTTAGCATAGTAAAGTGATAATATATCGATGTGTAAATAAAGACGAATAAAGATTTTTAAATAAAGAATGGAGGATATAAATATGAATAAGAAAATAGTAATGTTTATACTAATAGCAGTACTAGTAATAAGTGTCATAGGATGTTCTTCGGCTACAAACAAAGAATCCAAAACATTTACAGTAGGATTTGACCAAGACTTTCCGCCTATGGGTTTTGTGGGGGATGATGGAGAGTTTACAGGGTTTGACTTAGAGTTAGCAGCAGAGGTAGCCAAGCGACTTGATATGGAACTAAAATTACAGCCAATAGCTTGGGATTCAAAGGATGCTGAATTAGAGTCTGGGAATATCGATTGTATCTGGAATGGATTTACCATAAACGGTAGAGAAGATAAGTATACCTGGACTGAGCCTTATTTGAAGAACAATCAAGTATTTGTAGTTAGGGCTGATTCTGATATAAAAACTTTAGATGATTTGGCAGGTAAATCAGTAGTTGTTCAGGTAGAGTCCAGTGCAGAAAAGGCCTTAGAGGATGAACCAGAATTAGTTGAAAGCTTTGGAGAATATATTACTGCTCCAAACTACAACGCAGCACTTATGGACCTGGAAGCAGGAGCAGTGGATGCAGTAGCAATGGATGAAGTAGTAGCAAAATATCAGAATGAAAAAAGAGGCGGAATTTTTAGGGTATTAGATGAGGTTCTAGCACCTGAGGAGTATGGAGTAGGATTTTTGCTAGGAAACACAGAGTTGAGGGATAAGGTCCAAAAAGCCCTGGAAGAAATGGCTGCAGATGGTACTATGGCTAAGATCTCAGAAAAGTGGTTTGATGAAGATATAACCATACTAGACTAGGAAAATAGTAGTGTAAAAGGATAGAATATGAGTAAAGGGCTATCCACAGGTGATAGCCCTTTAATACATATTATTTATAATGCAGAGGTGGTATCATAAGTGGAATGGTCAGTAATGATATTGAAATTAACTGAAGGTCTAATGGAATCAGTAAAAATATTTACGCTAACATTGCTTTTTTCGCTTCCTTTAGGGTTGTTTGTAGCATTTGGCCGTATGTCAAAGAACTGGCTGATAAGGAATTTTATGAGAATATATATTTCCATAATGAGGGGTACACCATTAATATTACAATTAATGGTAATTTATTTTGGCCCTTTTTATATTTTCAACATAACCTTACCTAAAGG
>JAAYKZ010000498.1 GCA_012522165.1 Clostridiales bacterium | reverse complement strand
CCTATCAAATGAGGTGGAATTCTAAAAATCCTACAAATCTCCTCTGTTTGAAATTTTCTTGTTTCAAGAAACTGTGCCTGCTCAGGAGGAATCCCAATGGGTTGAAATTTCATCCCTTCCTCAAGTACAGCTATTCTATGTGCATTTGATGTACCCTGATATACAGCATTCCAACTATCTCTTATTCTCTGTGGATCTTTTACAACTCCAGGATGCTCTAATACTCCCCCAGGATTTGCCCCATTAGCAAAGAACTTAGCCCCATATTCTTCCGTTGCTATAGCCATACCAATCGCATTCTTAGCCATAGCTATTGGAGAATATCCGATAAGTCCATCAAAACCTAGACCTGGAATGTGTAGTACTTCATCCTTTGTTAGAATATATTCTTGACCTTCTTTGTTATATAGATAGTAAATTTCTCCCTTTTCGCTTCTATTTACTGTCATTTTGTCAGGCAATAAAGGATAAAGTGCTATAACCTTACCTCTACCATCTCTAATAATTTGAGAATAAGAATTTCCCCATAATAAAAGATGACCCATTAGTGTTTCTCTGAACACAAATGAAGTCATCTCGGGATTTGGTGCATTAGAAAGCAAATTATATAATGGGTGCTCTCTAGCTTTTTGCTTACCACCTTCCGTATATCTATAAGTGTGTAAAGGAAGTGAAGCTATAGTTTCAGCTAATATTCTAACACAAGCGTAAACTGCAGTAGTTTGCATAGCTGTTCTTTCATTCACTGTTTTTCCACTTGTAGTATTTCCAAAGAAAAAACTATAGGTATTACCAAAGAAACTATTCTTAGGTTCAGCCCTTGATTTAAACAGCTTTAAAATTATGTTAATTATAATCACCTCCTAAAATAGGCATGAAAAAAGCACCTCAAGTGAGATGCTATAATTTATTAGATAGCCACTTTTCATAATATGTCCGATGTAAATGCTCAAACCATTGTGAAGATAACAAATAATCTTTACCATAAATAGAGATTGTATATGAATAGTACCTTGGATAGTTATTGTCATCTCTTTTCAATTCGTCAATATTGCCCCCGATAGGTACTTCTTTAAGTACTGGAATATTAGCATTAAATATTTGTTTTGAATAATCGGGTTGGGTCATTTTTTCTATCTCGTCCATTGAAATCTTTTCGTTTCTAAATAACTCTCTCATTGTTGTTTGGACTAATTTGCCTATTTTAAGTTCCTTCAATGTTTCATCAGTAAGCATTGATTCAATATTCTTCTCTTCTTTTTTATTTCTAATCACCTTTTTTGCTTTAATTGATCTACTGGCCTTTTCAGAAAACATACTATACATTTGATAACTTCGTAAAAACAGTTCAGATGTATCGGATATTCCTCCACTAGCTAATAATATAGGTTCCAAGACTTTCCCATTAAATTCCTCATTTGCTATAAGTCTTGTAGTAAAGTTTAATCCTAATGTAGCCAATATACTATTAAGTTCATTAAATTTAGGTGCTAGGTCCTTTATGATGACAGGGTTTATTTTAGGAGATGCAAATATTATTTCAGCAGTATCTTTACCAATATATCCAAAAATACACATTGCTGTTCGAATACATTTTTTAATAACCCTTGTAATGGTTTCTTCTTTAGTACCATAATTTAAGCCTGCCTCGTGAAAAGCAACATCTATAGCATAGATATGATTACCTTCTTCATCAATTGAAATCCCAAGAACATCTATCTCTGCTTGCATAAGTAATTGACTTAGCGAATTATTTTTGTAAATTAAATATCCATACTTATCCTCAAAATAAGAGTTTGTTCTTTCCATTATTTCAGCTAACTTATCCTCGTTTTTTAAATCCCACTTTGGGGAAACCTTCCAGTTAGTCTGTACTATTTGACACTCTTTTACATGTCTTAACCATGAATATAGTAATGATTCACCCATTTCAATCTTCATAAATACCAACCCCTTTTATCTAATTGCTTTATACTAATGTTCCT
>JAAYKZ010000087.1 GCA_012522165.1 Clostridiales bacterium | reverse complement strand
TTTTGCAACAGCCCCTTTTTGTTGCATATAATATAAATATTATGATATAATATAAACAGGAACATGGTTTCACAATATGAAACAGAGGGGATATAGGTATATATGGCATCTGCAATGGTACAATCAATAGTTAGAGCATTTGAAATATTAGAGACTTTAGCTGTAGAGAGGGATGGATTAGGAGTTACTGAGATCAGCAAGAGAGCAGGTCTTCATAAAAGTACTGTACACAGGATTCTCAATACTATGGCAGAGATGGGCTATATAGAACAAAATCAGGATACCGGGGCTTATCGTTTAGGTTTAAAATTTATAGAACTGTGTAGTTTATATTTAAACAATGTTGAATTGAAAACTGAAGCCCAGCCTTATTTGAGGAACTTATCAGCCCAAACAGGCCAACCTGTTCATTTAGCTACACTGGGAGACCAAGCAGCAGTATATATAGATAAAATTGATCACTATAACAATATCCGAATGTATTCAGCCATAGGAAAGAGAATACCACTGTATTGCACAGCAGTAGGCAAGGTGTTGCTATCGGATAAAAGCTCTGATTATATTCGTAAGCTACTGGGTAAAAATAAGCTGATTTCCTATACTCCTAATACATTAACTGATTTGGATCAGATACTGGAAGAAATTAATGAAGTTAAAAAATTAGGTTGGGCTAGAGATAATGAGGAGCATGAATTGGGCATAAGATGTATTGCAGCCCCCATCTATGACTATAGAAGACGGATTATCGCTGCTGTCAGCACATCTGGAAATAAAAATATTATATCTTCTGATCGCGATGAAGAAATAGCCGGGTATGTTATAAAAGCCGCCAGTGATATTTCCAAAAGGATGGGTTACACTGAGGGCTAATTAATATAAGAAATGAAAGGGGAAAGCCATGGATAAGGAACGTGTTATAACCAAGATAATTGAAGGTGGGTTAGTAGCAGTTGTTCGAGCTGAATCCAGCGAAGAGGCCTTTAGAATAGCTGAGGCCTGTGTTAAGGGTGGAGTAGTAGGTATTGAAATCACATTTACTGTTCCTGGTGCCGATAAACTGATTAGGGATTTGTCTAACGTGTATGGAAATGGGGAGATTCTAATAGGAGCTGGTACAGTAATGGATCCAGAAACGGCTAGAATAGCAATTTTAGCAGGGGCACAGTATATAGTCAGTCCATATTTGAATTTAGAAACTGTCAAGCTGTGTAATAGGTATCGGGTTCCCTGTATGCCAGGAGCAATGTCCATCAAGGAAGTAGTAGAGGCTATGGAAGCTGGGGCAGATATTATAAAAGTATTCCCTGGTGAGTTGTTTGGACCAAAGATTATAAAATCTATTCTAGGACCTATCCCATATGCAAAGCTTATGCCGACGGGTGGAGTAAGTTTAGACAACGTTGAAGATTGGATTAAGGCTGGAGCTGTGGCAGTAGGGGTTGGTGGCGCCTTAACTAAAGGAGCAAAGACAGGGGATTATGAATCCATTACAAAAACAGCTGAGGAGTTTATAGCAAAAATCAGGAAGGCAAGAAAAAAATAACGATTAAAAGAGGAGGATACAAATGTCAAAAAAAGTAGTTACTTTTGGAGAAATTATGCTGCGTTTATCTCCACCAGAACATCAAAGATTTGTTCAGGCAAACAGTTTTGAAGTAGTATATGGTGGTGGTGAGGCAAATGTGGCAGTGTCTTTGGCCAACTATGGTCTAAATGCAGCTTTTGTTACAAAACTTCCCAACAATCCTATAGGAGACGCAGCTATAAATGAACTGAGAAAATATGGCGTAGATACTAGCTTTATCGCTAGAGGCGGTGAGCGTATAGGTATCTATTTCTATGAAAAGGGTGCTTCGGTTAGACCTTCCAAAGTAGTATATGATAGGGCCTATTCTTCCATATCTCAGGCTCAACCTGGTGATATTGACTGGAGAGCTGCATTTGAAGGTGCGGAATGGTTCCATTTTACTGGTATTACTCCTGCCTTGGGAGACAATGTAGCCCAGTTGACAGAGGAAGGTTGTAAAATAGCCAAAGAGATGGGCTTAACTGTTAGTTGTGATCTTAACTATCGAAAAAAACTATGGTCTACCGAGAAAGCAGGCCAGGTTATGGGCAAACTAATGGAATATGTAGATGTAGTAGTTGCTAATGAAGAAGATGCAGAAAAGGTGTTTGGAATAAAAGCAGCCGATACCGATGTTACATCTGGAGAGCTGGACATGGAAGGCTATAAATACGTAGCTAGAGAATTAATGGAACGATTTAACCTAAAAATTGTTACCATAACTCTTAGAGAAAGCCTATCTGCTTCAGACAATAACTGGTCAGCCATGCTCTATGATGGCAATGAATATATATTCTCCAGGAAATATAACCTACACATTGTTGATAGAGTAGGCGGGGGAGACTCCTTTGGCGGTGGACTTATCTACTCTTTAGTATGCGGATATAGTAATAAGGATGCCTTAGAATTTGCAGTAGCTGCTTCAGCACTCAAACATACTATTGTAGGAGATATGAACCTGGTATCTGTAGATGAGGTAGAAACCTTAAAGGGCGGCGACGCATCAGGCCGAGTACAGAGATAATAAGATGAGATAAAAGCATTAGGGAAAAACAAGCTAATTCCCTAATGCTTTTTTAATTGTAATAAAGGGATAGCATGTGATAAAATGAACATACTCAAAGAGAAGTGTTGAGTAGGGAAGAGTACATTATCAAAGATTACAGTTAATATGATTAGGGATAAATAAGGGGGCTTCGGTTTATGAGCTTAAGGCTAATCTATGGCAGGGCGGGATGTGGCAAGAGCCATTTTTGTATGGAGGAGATTCGAAAGCGACTGGAAGATAAAGGGTCAGAACCTATAAAAGATCCCTTGATTTTACTGGTTCCGGAGCAGTATTCTATGCAAGCAGAAAGGGACTTGGTACAAGTTGCCCCAAGAGGTGGAGCTATAGAGGGCCAGGTACTAAGCTTTAGGCGGATGGCATACCGGGTATTTGGAGAAGTAGGAGGGTTTACTAGACGCCATATCAACTCCTCGGGAAAGGCTATGCTCTTGTATCGGATTATTGAGGAGCTTAGGGAGAAGCTTAGCTTCTTTCAAAGAGCTTCAGCACAGTCAGGTTTTGTAGGCTCTATATCTGAGCTTATATCTGAGTTTAAAAGATATAATATTGATCCCACTATGCTTGAAAACTTATATAAGGATATTGAAGATGAAACCTTAAGGGAAAAAATAAAGGAGATTGGGATCATATACAATAGGTTTGAGGAGTTAGTTCATCAAAGATACATAGATGCGGATGATGATTTGACCTTGCTGGCAGAAAAATTGCCTGAGTCCACACAATTTGATGGGGCAGAAATATGGATAGATGAATTTTCAGGTTTCACACCTCAAGAATATAGGGTTATAGAGGAGCTTCTTAAAAAAGCCAAACGGGTAAGTGTATGCCTGTGCACCGATTACCTTATTGATGAGATGCCATTTTTAAATAACGATGTATTTGCCCCTGTACGAAATACAGCTACAAAGCTTATGGAGTTGGCTAGGAGAAATAATATTGAGATTGAAAATCCTGTAACCTTTAAAGAGCAGCCCTATTATAGATATAAGGATAGTGAGGAATTGGCCCATTTAGAAGAATACTTTTTCTCCTATCCCTACAAAAGATATACTGAGCCAACTAAGGATATAGAGATTTTTACTGCCAGTAATATCTATACAGAAATTGAACAAGCTGCCCGCAAAATTCAATTTTTGTGTAGGGAGAGGGGAATAAGGTATAAGGATATTGCTGTGGTGACCAGGAATTTAGATGAGTACCATAGGCTAATTTCAGCAATTTTTCCTCAGTATGGTATTCCCTTTTTTATAGATATGAAAAAACCTATAGAGAGCCATCCTCTTGTTACACTGATACTGTCCATGATGGATATATTTATACACAACTGGTCTTATGAATCAGTATTTAGATATTTAAAGACAGGTCTTACAGGCATAGATAGAGAGGATATAGATGTACTGGAAAACTATGTCCTGGCTAATGGAATAAGGGGAAGCCAATGGCTAATGGAAGATGATTGGAGCTATAGACCGGATTCAGGTTTTACTACCTCAGGCATGACAGAACGGGAGCTTTTCATATTGGACAGAGTAAATAAGACTCGTAAAGAAATTATTAAACCTATCATAATCTTCCGCAATAAGACCAAGGGTAGAACCTCGGTACGCATTATGTGCAGTGCCATATATGAGTTTCTTTGTGATTTAAAGGTGCCAGAAAGAATAGAGGAGAGAATTCAAACTTTAAAGAATAATGGAGCTTTGATCCTTGCCAATGAATACAGTCAAATTTGGAATATAGTTATGGAAGTGCTGGATCAAACTGTAGAGGCCATGGGGGAGGAAAGCATGGGGATAGAAAAATTCAGAAATGTCCTGGCCATAGGCTTTAGTGAACACAAAATTGGCCTAATTCCTCCTTCCCTTGACCAGGTGCTGGTGTGTAGCATTGAGCGTTCAAGTATCCATCAAATAAAGGCCCTGTTTATTCTGGGAGTCAATGATGGTGTGTTTCCGGCACCTCCAGGAGAAGAGGGTATCTTATCCGATAGTGATAGAGAAGCCCTTCGCACTATGGGTGTGGAGCTGGCGCAGGATACTAGAACCCAGGCTTTTGACTAACAGTTTATCATCTATTCTACTTTATCTACTACAGGGGGATTGCTATACATTAGCTACCCTGTAGCGGACCATGAAGGTAGAACTTTGAGGCCTTCTATTATTATCTCCCGCTTGAGAAAGATATTTCCTAACATAACCGAAAGCAACAACCTGGCAGAAGGGGATAGTGCAAAAGATGCAATAAATATGATCTCTGCTCCCATGCCTACTTTTAATGAGCTTATATCCATATTAAGGCAAGGTGTTTTAGGACATAAAGTAAATCCTATTTGGAAGCATGTTAGAAACTGGTATGAAAAACAAGAGCTTTGGAAAGAGAGATTGGCTAGAGTTCAGGAATGGATAGGATATACCAATCAGGTTGAAAGAGTAGATACTAGCAAGGTGAAACAGCTTTATGGCTCACCAGTATATTCTAGCATATCCAGGCTAGAGCAGTATGCATCTTGTCCTTTTTCATTCTATTTAAGGTATGGACTAGGTGCTAAGGATAGAAAAGTGTTTAAATTAACTCCTCCTGACCTAGGAAGCTTTATGCATCATGTTATTGATGAGTTTTCTACCAGGATAAAAGAAGTGGGCATAAGCTGGAGGGAGCTGGATAGGGATTGGTGCGAAAGAGAGATTTCTAATATAGTTGATGAGCTGCTAGAAAGGAAATTGGGCTGGTTGGTAAACAATAGCCCTCGTTATAGATATTTAGTCGTACGTCTAAAGAGAGTAATAACCAGGGCTATTTGGGTAATAGCAGAGCATATTTCTAGAAGCAATTTTGAGCCTATAGGGTATGAAATATCCTTTGGAGAATCCAGAAATGATAAATTCCCCCCTATTGTTCTTGAGTTACCTTCAGGGCAAAAAATCCATCTAGTAGGCAGGATTGATAGGGTGGATGCCCTAAAGACTGATGAGGGGACCTATATAAGGATAATTGATTATAAATCGGGAAATAGAGATTTTAAACTGTCCGATGTATACTATGGTCTACAGATACAGCTTGTGACCTATCTAGGAGCAGTATTAGAGCATGGCCAAGAGCTATTAAAGGATAAGGTGTTTCCGGGAGGTATGCTTTATTTCCGCATAGATGATCCCATGATTCGCTTAACAGGTGAGGTGGATGAAGGAGAAATAGAAAAGGCTATAATGAAACAATTAAGGATGAAAGGTCTAGTACTAGCTGATGTAAAATTAATAAAGGAAATGGATAGGGATATAGAGGGCTTATCTTCTATTATTCCAGCACGAATTAATAAGGATGGCAACTTGGGTAAGTCTTCTGCGGCCACCATGGAACAATTTGATGAGCTGTGTAAATATAGTAAGAGACTACTTACTCAAATGGCTCAGGAGATGATGGAGGGAAGAGTCTCTATAAGTCCCTATAAGGAAAAGA
Source organism: Clostridiales bacterium (assembly GCA_012522165.1). Taxonomy (GTDB): domain Bacteria; phylum Bacillota; class Clostridia; order Caldicoprobacterales; family UBA3941; genus JAAYGY01. The sequence goes on along the minus strand of JAAYKZ010000087.1, from coordinate 4,627 downwards.
AGGCAACAGCTTGTGACTATTGTCCATATTCAGCAGTTTGTCAGTTTGATCCATCTTTCCAGGATAATCGCTACAGGATAATAAGAGATATAAAGGATGAAGAAATATGGAGTGCTATTAAGGAAAGGAGGCAAGAGAATGAGTAGTAAGACCAGGTGGACCAAGGAGCAACTTAATGCTATACAAACTCAGGGCAGCAATCTATTGGTAGCGGCTGCCGCTGGAGCTGGTAAGACAGCTGTACTGGTAGAGAGAATTATCCGCAAGATTACAGACTCACAAAATCCTGTTGATATAGATAGATTACTAGTGGTTACCTTTACTAATGCTGCTGCTACCGAGATGAAGGAACGAATAGGCGATGCCTTATCCAGCGCTTTAGAAAAGAATCCGCAGTCAGAAATTTTGCAGCGACAGCTAGCCTTATTAAATAGAGCCAGCATAACAACAATTCATTCCTTTTGTCTGGAGGTTATAAAGAATAACTTTCATCGGTTAGAAATTGATCCAAGCTTTAGGATTGCAAACCAAACTGAAGCATTGCTGTTAAAGCTAGAGGCTTTGGAGGAGTTATTTGAAGATAAATATCTAGAGGAAAACATGGATGAGGATTTTTTAGATTTAGTAGAGAGCTATAGTGGTAATCGAGACGATAGAAGGCTTCAGGATATGGTGCTAAACCTTTATGATTTTGTTCAGAGTCATCCTTGGCCCCAGGAATGGCTAGTTAGGCATAGTCAAGATTTTAATATTCCTGGAGGTACTGATTTAGCAGACACAGTCTGGGGCAGAGAGATAATTGAAAGCCTAAAAGTGGAGATATCTGGACTGGTACAGGCTATGGAATATGCTATAGAAATTATAGAGGGAGATCCTGGGCTTAATCCTTACCTGGATAATTTTAAGGAAGAATGTTTTGCTATTCAGGATATTTTGGATGGCTGTGATAGGAGCTGGGAAAGCATATACCATTATATATCTCAAGTGGAATTCAAAAGACTGCCCAGATGTGGAAAGGATGCTAATAAGGATAAGCAGGAACAGGTTAAAAAAATAAGGAATGATGTAAAGGATCGGATAAAGAAAATACAAGAGGATTTGTTTGTGATAGATCCCCATCAGGTTATAGGAGATCTGAATCAGCTCTATCCCATGATGAGGTGCTTAACGGAGCTGGTTTTAGAATTAGGAGAGAGATACAATGAAAAGAAAAGAGCAAGGGGACTATTGGATTTTAACGATTTGGAGCATTTGTGCCTGCAAGTACTGTTAGAGGAAGGCGAAAATGGCGAAAGACAACCTTCTAAGGTAGCTTTGGAACTTAGGGAGCGGTATGAAGAAGTTTTGATAGACGAATACCAAGACAGTAATCTGGTACAAGAGGTAATATTAAGTACTGTTTCTAGAAAAGACAGCCACACGCCCAACATGTTTATGGTGGGAGACGTAAAACAGAGCATATACCGCTTTCGTCAAGCCATGCCTGAGTTATTTATGGAGAAGTATAATTCCTATTCTCTAGAACCTGGAGCTAGGAATCGTAAAATCCAACTTTTTAAAAACTTTAGAAGTCGAAAAAGGGTTATTGATGGCGTTAACTTTATATTTAAGCAGATAATGTCCAAGAGTGTAGGGGAATTGGACTATGATGATGAGGAGGCCTTAAATCCAGGGGCGACCTTTAAGGAAGAAGAAGGCCAGCCAGCTGAAGGACATCCCGTAGAATTTATTTTAATCGACGCTAAGGATGATGGTTCATCAGCTGATGAAGAAGCCTTAGAACTAGATATTATGCAAACCGAGGCCAGAATAATTGCCCGGAGAATCAAAGAGCTGGTAGGAATGGATGAAAAAGGCCAGCCTGTTAAAATCTATGATAAAAATAAGGACGCATACAGGAATGCTGAGTTTAGAGACATAGTTATACTCCTTCGAACAACCCAAAACTGGGCGGATACCTTTGCTGAAGAGTTATCTCTTCAGGGTATTCCAGCCTATTCAGATAGTGGGACAGGATATTTTAAGACAATAGAAGTACAGACCATGCTCTCACTTCTTCAAATAATCGATAATCCTATGCAGGATATACCACTGTTGGCAGTTTTAAGATCCCCTATTGAGGCCTGGAGTCCTGAGGAGCTAATTGACGTAAGGCTTATGGATAGGGAATCAACCTTTTACGAGGCATTAGTGAAAATGGCAGATCAAGGAGAAGGCCCTGTAGCTCAAAAGGCAAAGGAGTTTATTGATAAGCTTAGCCAATGGAGAGACATGGCTCTCTATCTTTCTACCGATGAGCTAATTTGGTATTTATATGGAGAAACAGGATATTATAGCTGTGTTGGAGCTATGCCAGGCGGGGTACAAAGGCAAGCAAACTTAAGGATTTTGTTTGAAAGAGCACGGCAGTATGAAGAAACCAGCTACAAAGGCCTATTTAACTTCATATACTTCATAGATAAGCTAAAAACCAGCCAAGGGGATATGGGCAGCGCTAAAATACTTGGAGAGAACGAAAATGTGGTTAGGATAATGAGCATTCATAAGAGCAAGGGATTGGAATTTCCTATAGTCTTTGTTTCAGGATGTGGAAAAAAGTTCAATCTAACGGATACCACAAGAAATATCCTATTTCATCATGAGTTGGGCTTGGGTCCAGATTATGTGGATTATGATAGGAGAATTACCTATTCTACTTTAGCAAAGCAGGCTTTAAAGAGCAGGATAACCAATGAGACCTTATCAGAGGAGATGCGGATACTATACGTAGCTTTGACCAGAGCCAGGGAAAGGCTCATCATTACCGGGGCTGTTAAAGATTTGGACAAAGAGATGAAAAACTGGGAATACGCCCTTGCCACCAAGGATCAAAAACTGCCAGAGTTTCAAATGATGAAAGGAAGAACTTATCTAGACTGGATAAGCCCTGCTATTATTAGGCATAAAGATGGAGCCTTATTAAGGGAATTAGGTAATTTCTTAGAGGAAGATAATTATAATCTAATAGCTGACGAATCCAGGTGGGAAATTAAGATATATAATAAGATGGACGCAATAGGAGCAGAAATCCTTGAAGAAGATGCTTTGGATAGATCAGACTTCCTTTGGGAGATTGGAGATGAGGGCGAGCTGGAAATTGGTGATGAGATTTTTAACAGGCTGGAATGGGAGTATCCTCATGGGGAGGCTAGCAAGTTACCTGTTAAACTATCCGTAACAGAGCTAAAAAGATATGGAGATGCTGAGTTTTCAGAAGAACCTGCTGCAGTGTCATTAGAGGTGCCTGCACTTGTCAAAAGACCGTCATTTTTAGAAGAAGAAGCCAAGGGCATGACCTCTGCAGAAAGGGGAAGTCTGCTGCATTTTGTACTACAGCATTTAGACTTTAAAAAGGATGTGTCTCAGGAGAGTATAAGGGAGCAGATACGGGAGATGGAAAAGGCCCAACTTATTACCTCTGAGCAGGCAAAGGAAGTAGATATATTTAAGATAGAAAGATTTCTACAGTCAACCTTAGGCAGAAGAATAAGAGCTGCTGAATATGTTTTTAAGGAAGTTCCTTTTATTATAGAGCTGCCTAGTACCAAGCTTTATCCCGAACTCTCAGATTCTATTTGTGCCCAGGATGGCATTATCCTTCAGGGTATTATAGATTGTTATTTTGAAGAGCCAGAGGGCATAATACTTGTAGATTATAAAACAGATTATGTGGCTCCTGGAGAAGGTCTGGATATTATAAGGAATAGATATAAAACACAAATTGATTATTATACTTATGCCATGGAGCAGATAACTGGCAAAAAAGTGATAGAAAAGTATATATATCTTTTCTGGAATGGACAGGCGTTGCAGTATTAGAAAAAAATGTGCTATTGAAGGTTCACTTATCAATAGCACATTATGCTCATATAGTAACATGTGTATGACTGGGGCAATATGGTAGCATTTGAATAAAATATCTGGCCTAAAAATTTAGTAGCTGTACTATAAAAAATATGATAAGATGGTTACATAATTATCACAAAAGAAGGAGAGGTTTAGATGTCTCGTTTTAGTATAGGTGTTATGGTAGATTCCTTTAGGCTTCCTTTAGAAGAAGGAATCGCCAAGGCTAGAGAGGTAGGGGCTACTGGAATACAGATATATGCTACTTCCGGCGAGATGGCTCCTGAAAATCTTTCAGCCACTAGAAGAAAAGAAATTTTAGATATTATTAAATCCAATGGCTTAGTGGTTTCTGCCCTTTGTGGAGATTTGGGTGGCCATGGTTTTGCTATAGCCCAGGATAATCCTGCTAGAATTGAAAAATCAAAAAGAATTATGGATTTAGCCAAGGATTTGGTGACTAAAGTATTAACTACCCATATAGGAGTTGTACCAGAGGATCCTAATCATCCTAGATATAAAATTTTGCAGGATGCTTGTGAGCAGCTTGGGGAATATGGAGATAAAGTAGATGCCTACTTTGCCATAGAAACCGGTCCTGAAACTGCTAAGACACTGAAAACCTTTTTAGACTCCTTAAAGAGCAATGGCGTAAGAGTTAACTATGATCCAGCTAATTTGGTTATGGTAACCGATGATGATCCCATAGAGGGTGTATATACATTAAAGGATTATATTGTTC
>JAAYKZ010000086.1 GCA_012522165.1 Clostridiales bacterium | reverse complement strand
GCATATAGCCGATATGCTTGGCATATCGCGTGTTACCGTATGGAAAGTGCTTAATAATCGACCTGGTGTATCAAAAAAACTTCGCGACAAAGTATTGTTAGCAGCAATAGAAACTGGATATATAAAAAATGGTGAAGGAGTTAAGCAGTTAACTGATGTAAATAACATTGCCGACACACAAAAAACTGTCTCTGTGGTCATCTCTAGAACAAATCCCAGTACATTTTGGTTTAACATTATCCACGCCCTTGCAAAGGAGTTGGATAAGTGTGGCATAAACTTAATGTATAAATATATACCCTCTAACTACTATCAGGGATATACCCTTCCCGACGTTTTAAGTAATAGAAAAGTCGCGGGAATGATAATTATCAATGTCTACGATGATCAGCTTCTTTCCATGTTAAATGATTTAAATATCTCTAAGGTTTTCCTTGACGTTGCATCGGATTTTTCAATCGCCAAGATCACTGGAGATTTGATTATTTTAGAAGGCAGAAAAACTGTTAAAACAATAACCAATGAAATTATCAGCAAAGGCAGGACCGAAATCGGTTTTATTGGAGATATTCATTATGCATTAACAAACAAGGAACGATTCGAGGGATATGTGGCTGCAATGAAGGAAAATAATCTAGAGATACAAGAAAAATATTGTATGACTGGTAGAATTGGTATCTATTCATATTATGAAGAGATTTCTAGTTTTCTAGATTCCCTTGATAAATTACCCGAAGCTTTTGTTTGCGCTAGTGATTTTGTTGCCAATTATTTGATGCAGTATTTAACAGAGCACGGCTATAAAGTCCCAGAAGATATCGCTATATCCGGCTATGATGGCAATACCGAGTATGCTATGGTATCAGGTAAACTTACCACGGTAAATGTAGACACCCTGCATTTAGGAAAACGCTTAGCAAAACAATTGCTATACAGAATGGAATATCCCAAATCTCCTATAGAAATAACCCATATTCGGTCAGATATCGTCTGGGGAAAATCCACCGACTTTTAAATAAGCCAAACAAAAATAATGCCATATACCATGGATTTTATACTATGGTATATGGCTTTTTTAGCTCCAGATTTGTTTTAAGAGATGCTAAAGCTTTCATAGTCTTATAAGATTAATGCTACAAAACTTCTATAAGTTAATCATACATCTATATTTGCAAAATTTCATATCAGTTTCATTCATTATATTTAGCATCTTCTTTTTCGTAATATTCTTTAAGCTCCATATATGCTTTTGTAACTCTCTCTTCCAAACCTTCTTCATAAATATCACTATATAAGAAATGATTTACCCCAATCTCTTCTCTGTCTTCATTAGGAGAACCGTCTTCCTTGCGTGGTTTTTCCAATACAAAACTTATAGCATAAAAAGGAATATCTGCTTTATCAAAAATCTCTTTAAGATTCATTAAAATTTCACTTGCCTTTTTTATGGTAACTTCTTCGCTTTCTATATAAATAGTAATATGCCCTGCTGTTTTTGCTAGCTCTTTAACATCATAATCCTTATCAAGTTCTAAATCCTCTAAAACCAGCCCATAACCTGGCCTAATGGGGCCAATTTCCCTATCAGCTTCTTTAATTTCTATAGAACCAAAATCAATATGGCTATCATATGGAAAATCAGGAGAAGTAAGTACTTTGTCCACCATTGTGCGGTATTCCGAATCTATACGTTGCCAAGTATTCCAACCGCTTAAAACATGGCTTTCATATGAATCATAAAGAATTTTACCTGTCATAGAAATATCTAAACCAAAGTGAGTATCAATACTAGTCTGGGATTTAACCAAAGCATAATAAGAGCCGGTCTTAAAACTATAATTAACCTTTTCAATCTTCAAATCCAAATTGGGGTAATTTTTTTGGATATATTTTGATGCACTTTGTTTGGCAAGGGTCTTTGAAACAGGATTTCCAACCATGCCATTGGCAACAAAAAGCAATATGCCAATTAATATAATTGCTGTTATTCCAGCAATGATTTTAATTATCTTTTTCATAATCTACCTCTTTTCTAAATGCAAATTTGAGTAAAAATGCAATGACGATACCAAATAAAACCAGTCCACTATAGATACAGCTCAAAAATACAGGAGCAGACAACAAGTTAAAGACGCTATCAATAGTGTAAGAGCTATCAATAATAAAATTAATTAAAGTCCAAATATACGTAAGGCTAAAAAGAACAATGGGAAAGTAGAATGATTTTTTATCTAACACAAAATAAGCAATTCCTCCAACAAGAGGAAAAATAATAATGTTATAGAACATTCCTGGACCTTCGGAAAGGCCAATACCAATTAAGGTACCAATAATAACGGTTGCAAGTGCTGCAAAATATAGTCGCTTTTTAACTTTTTGAATCACTCGTTTATCATTCATTTCTGGAAGGGTATCATTGCCATTTTCATATTCATTTCTGCAGCATTGGCATTCACGAATGTGTTCTAATACCAATTTTCTACTCTCTTGGCTTGCAACGTTGTCTTTTACCAATGGCATTAAATCAAGACACACCTGGCAAGAAATTTTAGTCATTGCTTAAACCCTCCTTTTCTAATATTGCCCTGATTTTTTTCTTTGTACGAAAATCTATTACCCTAGCTGAACTTTCTGATATATTATATTTCATAGCTATTTCATAAAAGGAATAACCTTGAATTCTCATAAGCACTATCCCTCTTTTTATATCATCTTCATTCTCTAATAGCATCATGATTTTATTTACCATAGTTTTATTTATAATAGACTTTTCAAGTTCTTCTCCCTGGCTCAAATACTCTCTAGCCAAACAATCGAAACTGATAGTATTTTTCTTTTTTCGTAAATACCCATACCATTTGATTCGTGCAATAGAAAATAACCAAGTCTTAATGTCAGAGTTCCCTTTAAAATTATGTATGGATTTGATTGCAGCCAAAAATGTTTCTGATACTAAATCTTCAGAAAGGGTGGGATTATGGGTAAGACTAACAAGATATGCGTACACATCTTGCTTATGCTTCTCATAGATGTCTTTTATACAAAGCATAAAATCCCCCTTTCATAATATTAGTATCATATTTACCAGTTTTGTTACACTAATTCTTGAGCATTTTTCAAACCGCCGTCAAGCTCAATATACATGAAATAAATAGCAATATCAAACCTTATTACAAATCTTCTCATCAAAAGTAGTTAATAACACTATAACAAATAAAAATAATCAGAGTACATATAAGTAAAGTCTTACTACCCTTACTCCTTAACACAACTCAATTTAATTTCATAAATAAAAAGAAAAGAGCCTCCCCTATTACCTAGAAAGCTCTTTTTAACCTATGTTTACTTTAGAAATATGCAATGTACAGCTTGGCAATATGCAATCTATATAGACTATACCTTTTTATTGGATAACTGGTACCATTAAAACCTTTCCTGTTCCACGATATACATTAACAAGCCCTTCTCCTGAAGCAGCTGAACCTATAAGGGTTTTTCCTGATCTTTCTACTGTAAATTTTAAACTACCAGACCAGGCAATAGCCATATTTCCATCAATTTTTAACTCATCATTAACCAACTCTACCTCTATTAATTCCTCTCTAGGCACATAAGATTCAAGAGCAACAACTCCATGACCAAAAAGCCCAAGATTAAAAAGACCCTCTCCACCTAATGTAGCAGAGGAAAGATTAGATCTCATAACGGCCTTGTGCTGTAGTTCTGATTCACAAGCTAAAAACAAACCATCTTCAACTACTATGGAACCATTCCATTTATCAACATCAATCAGCAGAATATGCTTATATGTTGGCTCTAATACAAGGATACCCGATCCTGTGTATTCAGGCTTTATGGCAGATTCTTTTGTAACAGAGCCTCTAAAGGATTTTTTTATAAGATCCCCTAACCCTTTAAGTCCTGTAGTAGCTTTAACATCACCAACCATCCACTGCATAGCTCCTGCCTGAACTGTAATGTTTGAAAGACTTACATCGCAAACTAATTGTCTCCTTCTAACATTCATTCGAGAAGCATAATAAGCACTTTGAACTGTGGAATGGTTTACACTTAAGTCTCTCTTATATTCTATTACCTTAAAAGCTCCTAACTCTTCCACAACTCTTACATTGTCATTATCTTCAAAATTCCTTATTTTAAACATATGTCCATCCCCTTCTCTTTATTTAAATATAATATATTATATACAGATACTTCATAATTTTCATCCATATATCATACGGCTATTTTTATTTATTTTCCCTTATTCCTAAAATTTCATCTCCGTATACCTTATTTCATTAACCTTGATAAAACTTTATTTTCTACTTCGATGAATCTTATCTATTTTCTTTTGTTCATCTTGTAATCTTGAATACGAACCATGCACTAATCTTTTTTTTCCATCAGACACACCAATAATATAATACTGGAAAACCTTGAGCCATTGTTGAAAGGTTATATAAGCAGGACAATCAGTCATGCTAAATCCAACTTCCTTTGAAAGCCGCTTTAGTTGTTTGGGGCTAAAAATATATTTACATCTTTCTCTCATATTACCACTTCTTTTAAATATATAAGCAATAAAATCCCTATATAAATCAGCTTGGTTTTTATTTATAAGCGCCTTCTTTCGTTTGCTAATATGCAGTAATACACTATTGACACTAGGTATAGGCTTAAAATCAGTTGGTTTTAGTTTATAGATAATCTCCAAATCAAAATATGGCTTAAGAAGTAAGGAACGCATACTTTCTTTATTATAGGGGTTTCCAGCATATTTTCTTGCTGCCTCTTCTTGAATTATAAGATAGGCTTCTTCAGGCGGATTAGATGAAGATGTCAGCTTAGATAATATTGCTGCTGTTATATTATACGGAATACTGGAAAAGACCTTATATTTTCGTTTTTCCGGCAACCTAAACTCTAAAAAGTCACCATGCCTAATCTCAACATTTTCTATATTATAAAACATTTTATTAAGCTTTTTGTATAGATACGGATCGTACTCTATTGCACAAACCTTACTACACTTTTTAGCCAATTGTTTTGTAATAATACCTTTCCCTGGTCCAATTTCTATTACTGTATCCTCTTTTTGTATGTTGCTTTTTTCTATTAGCTGACCAACCAATTTATCATTATATAGAAAGTTTTGTGAGTTCTCTAATTTTTTCTTAATATCTTTATTTAACACAGAATCCACCATCCTTTTTTATCTTGATATGGATTCATGTGTAATGAACAATCATACTCAATATAAAATGAGTGTTTATAAAATTATTGTATTGGCATTATTACAAATACTCTCGACCTCCTTGCTATCATTCGCGAGTTAAATTGGGATATATCCAAAAATAAAAACTGTAAATGAACAAACAGTTCATCTACAGTTTGCATTTCTAAGTTATATATTTATAATTTTCAAAGCAAAGTAAAACTTTGCACCATGGGTGTGATGCATAGCAAAACAATACTAAAGGATGTAGCTATATGAATGTTCATTACAAGAATCCATTAATAAGGTATGGATAGGCTACACTAAATAGGACAATTTAATTCCGAACAATGATATAATAAGAATATATGTCATGGGAGGAATTAAGATGGCAAGAGGCAAACGATACGAGGAAGCATTCAAGAAACAAATAGT
>JAAYKZ010000085.1 GCA_012522165.1 Clostridiales bacterium | reverse complement strand
CTTTACCATCTACCAAGAATATAACTACTTCAGATGTATCAATGGCTACATTTGCCTGCTGTTTCATCTGAGTCATTAACTCATCTTGACTATCTACATCTATACCACCTGTATCAACTAAAGTAATTTTTCTATTAAGCCACTCAGTATCTGCATAAATTCTGTCACGTGTCACTCCGGGCTGATCATCTACTATAGAAATTCTTTCTCCTACAAGCTGATTAAAAAGGGTGGATTTGCCCACATTGGGCCGTCCTACAATTGCAACTATCGGGTTTGTCATTTTCCCACCTGCCTTTTTTCATGGTTTTGTAAAATTTCTAAAACAATATTTCTTATTATATACACATAAAAGCTAGCGATAAAATAATGACTTTTCATTTAGTTTTTGTCCAAATTATTGATCAAATAAACATTCAATATTAGTATAACGACAGTATATATCAATCATTTGAAATAACCTCTTTTACCAAGGCTTGGCCGTTCACTGCCACGGGTACTACTTTAGCTGTCAATATATTACTTAATTCTTCCAAAGTCATATCATCTAAAAAGACATCTTCTCCCTGCTTAAGCATCACATCGGGAATTAGAACTTTTTTACCTAGCGGTTTATTTTTTAATCCCCTGATTATGTCACTTCCAGTAACAAGGCCGGCAACAGTGACTTGCCCACCAAAAAAATTATTTTTTATTGGATATACATAGATGGTTTTACCTGTAATTTTCTCTAAAGTATGGCTTATCTCCTCTATAAACTTGGCAGCTGATTCACCAGTTACTATAGAAAGCTCGCCCTTGTCCCATGAAACATCATCAATATCTTTTATAGCCTGAGCAAATTCATATCGAAATTTTTGTACTAATCCTACTCCATTTTCAATCTGGGGGAAATCCTCATAGCCATCATAATCAGGCATATCTCTATCAGCCATAATATAAAATTCGTCAGCTATAAAGATAAAAGCTGTACCTAAATTCTTTCTAAAAAATTTTTGCCATCTCTCCACCTGATCTATAACCTGGGTTGCAGATTCCTTCTCATATGGTATAATGGTTTCCAATCCATTTCTATGCCCTGTTAAACCTACAGGAACAACAGCTATGGATTGTATTATATCACGAAAAGACCATAAATCCTCCAGGGTTTTATCTAATTCCATACCGTCATTTACATTTCTACATAGGACAATCTGGCAGTGAATAGATATATCATTCTTGCGGAAACCTTCTAATTTATCTATAATCTCACCTGCTCTTTTATTCCCCATCATTTTCACTCTAAGCTCCGGGTTGGTGGTATGAATGGATACATATAGAGGACTTACGGATTTTTCATATATTCTCTTTAAATCCAATGGAGATAGATTGGTGAGAGTAATATAATTACCCATTAAAAATGAAAGCCTCCAGTCATCATCTTTAAACTGAAGACTACTGCGTACTGAAGGTGGTAGCTGATCTACAAAGCAAAATATACATTTGTTTGCACAGGTCCTCTGGTTGTCCATCAAAGGCATTACAAAATCCATACCAAGGTTTTCATCAACATCCTTTTCTATTTCCAAAATCCATTGCTGTCCATCTTTTTTTTGGATGGTTATTTCTAAATAATCCTGCTCAATCCATTCCATATAATCCAAAACATCAACAACATTACTATCATTGATAGCTACTAATTTATCCCCTGGCTCTATCCCCATCTCATCAGCAATGCTGCCAGGGATTATGCTGGCTATGGTATGGGCTTTAATCTTCACTCTACACCCGCCTTTTGTTACTAGATTTTATTACCTGCTACTAATTATATAATATGGCAGTATAATTATCAACTAAAAGAACTACAATGTCAAGATATTCCAATGTGTCGATAGAGACTTTCTTTGACACCGGATACGATTTCTACAAAAACTGAATATCTCCTCCTTATACCCCATATAGTTAATGGACGGCCTACAGAAACCAGATTTAGTTTCCTGGATAAAAAACCTCCTATACTTGTAATGGGATGCAGCTTTACAAGAGACTCTACAAATAATATATCCTTTGGCTGGATGTTATTTACATTTAAATAACTCTTTATAGCAGGTATCATAATATGACAAGCATTCTTTAGGCCTATAGCATAAATATCAATACCCAGTTCGTCCCTACCTATATATATAGGAGTTCCACGATTTTTATCTTCCATCTTATCATAATGGGGTACTGCAATAAACTCGCGACAATCTGGAATCCTATCCATAGGTAAATATCCTAGATGTATTGCTGCACAGGTTATAGAGGTGTGAGCTCCTCCAAAACAATGGTAAAATAATTTCATAACTTTTTTCCTTCCTTTATTTTTTCCTTCTCCCTACGCACTTTTTTGCACCACAAAGGATATGCTTTTTTATACATTCTTATAAAAAGCTTTTTAACTATAGGTTCTATACTAGGAAAGTGTTGAAATAAGCTAATTAAAAATCCAATCCAACCTTCTCCTATATCAGCTTTTACTAATTGGATTTCCTCTTGGATATCATATACAGAATTTAAACCATTATAGATCTTTTCTAATACTTTACCATGCCTGCCGCATCCTATAACATATATCTCTCTGAGTCCATCATCTAATCCCATATATATAAGATTACCTTTTTGTAAATGATGAATAAAACACAGCTCCCACTGTCTAAGTATATGGTCTAAACAGGGGAGCTTTCCTTCATCATAAATTCCTATATGAATAGCTGCCATGGTATAGGCGGCATAGGTAGCAGTATTGCCATAATAGATTACTTTCAATGCCTATCTCCTCAAACATTTCTTAATAATTATTCTCTTTTTTTCCTACCAAACATACCCTTAAAACCGTCAGTTAATTCATTTCCACTTTTACTAATCAGTGCAAATATCACAATACCCACAGCAGCAGCTATTATAAACCATAGTATACCTCTACCTGCTCCTTTTTGTTCCTCCTGACTTATGGGAGATACTCTGTAACTTTGCTGCTTTGGTTGTGCTTCCTGATCCCCTTCTCCTCTTTTCTCAGTCTTTGTACCAGTTTGTTCTTTAGCTTTAAATACTCCTCCATATATAGCTTTATTAACTACATCAGCCATATATCGAGCAGACTTTTGAGCTGCGTCCTTACTTATCTCATGGGTACCAAATTCAAAGAGCAATGATCGCGGTGATAGCTCCTGGTTATATTCTCCGCGACCTATATATATATCCTTTATCAAGCCGGGATAGGCTTTATCGGCTATTGCCTTTATCTTATAGGCTAATTCTTCGTTGGCCTTTCTATTTTGATTGCGCTTTCCTATAACAATTCTTACTTTACTCATATATTCCCCATTAACTTTGGTTTCATAGGTATGTTTGGGGGTGGCATCCCTATGAACATCAAATACCGCTGCTACTGGCATATTCTTTCTTATAAGTTCAACAGCTGTTTGCCTAGAACGTCGATATGCCCCTGCATCATGGGGATCATGGGAAGTTTTATCTAGCACAGCTTTTATACCTTTTTCTTGTAATGCATTTTTAAAGCTTTCAGCAACGTCAAATATCCCACCTTTACTTGGTATACTAGTTGTTCCATCACTAGGAACATAGGACTCAGAGCTATGGGTACAATATATGAGTATACTTCGATCCTTGTTTTGGGCTGCAACCTCCATAGAAAGATCTTCCACCAATTCAAACTCAGGAAGCTCTATATCACCTAAAAACTTGGCGTAAGCTTTTCTTTCTTTTTTATCAACTCTTGAGATTGAATAATGCTTATTGTCACTGCTTATATATTCATCATCTTTAAACATTTCACTAGCCATTGTAGTAAGCTCTTTTCCAGCTTCATCAAAAAGGGTATAATACCCCGGCTCATCTTCATACCAGTTATCAGCTATGCTTATATTAGAAGGCAGCATAGTGGTAAAGAGCATTACAAACATAATTATAGCTCCAATTAGCTTACCTCTGCTTTTCACCTTCGCCATCCCCTTCCTTTTGGTCATCAAAATCTACTAGTCTTATAAATTCCCCCTTATCATATCCCATATTCTTTTTTTCTGTGCCTCCCTGTATTTTTTCCCGTATCTCTCCCACTATTTCAGCTAGTATTACTGCTAGAAAACCTGAAATTACCACAGCATCAACAGCTCCAGCCCCTCCTAATCGGACAGGAGTAGGTACATTATTTATATAGTTAATTACTCCCTGGGCTATATCTGCCAATAGTACACCAACTATTCCTGCAATGAAGGATGCACGTCTTGATCTACCAAATAGATAGGCAATAATTCCCGCTATTATGCCATATACATAGTTAGGATCTATTAACATGGTTTCAGGTTCATGAGGCAATAAACGACTAGCAACAAAAACACCGATACCTGCTAATATGGAAGCGGCTATGGAACGAACTTTTTCCCTGCCGGTTCCTGCCTTTGTAAATACATATATGGCCAATATTAAGGGGATTATGGCCCCTCCTATATTTATTGAAAGCCTTCTGCCTAAAGGGATATTAGGTACTAGACTACCTACCAGAATTCCTGCCATAAATAGCAAAGCAGTTTTATCGCTTAATCTCATTCTATCTAGAACATTATGCCCTATTCCAAACAAAAACAAAATGCCGACTACAACTAGCAAAGTCAAGCCTAATGACATATTCTCACCTCATTTAACCAATTAATTGATTTTCTAATTATCTTTATATTGCCCAGGTGATTACAGTTGTATTCGACATAAAAAAAGAGCCTCAATCCCTTTGAGACCCTTTATCACGTATCATTTTTTCTAATTCATCTATAAAATTATTGACATCTTTAAACTGCCGGTAAACCGAAGCAAATCGTACATAGGCAACCTCATCCAAGTCTTTTAACCTTTCCATAACCATCTGCCCTATTTTTTGACTGGTTATTTCCTGTTCCATGGAACCATATATAGACTTTTCTATATCTTGCACTAGCTTATCTAACTCTTTTATGGCTATAGGCCTTTTCTCACAAGCTTTTAACAAACCAGACATTATTTTATTTCTATTGAAGGATTCTCGCCTGCCATCTTTTTTAATTACAAAGAGGGGTAGAGTTTCAATTTTTTCATATGTAGTGAATCTCTTCGCACAACTGCCGCATTCCCTTCGCCTCCGAATAGCAGAGCCCTCATCAGTAGGACGAGAGTCCAATACTCTACTGTCTAAACTACCACAAAATGGACATTTCATACATTTCCCTCCATGCTTTAGTTGAGAGTTTCTAACTTCTAACTTCTTAGTATATTATATCCATATTTAAGTTATTTGTCCACATTATTCGACAATATTTTTAACTTTCAAACTTTTTTGGTTCTACATCTACCAGTATAACATCATCACCTATCTTTTTTATCTTCTCCCAGGGTATTACATAATCACCTTCCCCTTTTAAGAAACCCATTAATTTACTAGGTCCTGGTACCACTATTGCCGTTATTCTTCCAGCATGCAGGTCAAATTCCATATCTATTATTACTCCTAGCCTTTTCCCGTCTCTAATATTAATAACCTCTTTTTGTCGAAAATCAGAAGATTTGGCCATAAAACCCTCTCCCCATACATTATTTTCTTATTGTGCCAGTTCAACATTCAACACCTTTCAATGTAGGCAGTTTCCACATATATATGTTTAACTAGCACTAAATATCAGTTTATATATTATATTCTTTTATGGACGAGGGTATGAAAAAAAAGGGGAAGTATCCCCTTTATATATGTTTTCGCATTTGATTTAAAGCTGTTTTTTCCAATCTCGAAACCTGAGCCTGAGATATGCCTATTTCTCCTGCTACTTCCATCTGGGTTCTGCCTTCAAAGAATCTTAGTGTTAGAATAAGTTTCTCCCTTTGGTTAAGCTTGGATATTGCCTCTCTAAGAGCAATTCCTTCCAACCAGGTTTCATCCTGATTCTTTTCATCACTTACTTGATCCATAACATAAATAGCATCCCCACCATCATTGTAGATAGGTTCAAACAGTGATATGGGATCTTGAATAGCATCTAGGGCAAAGACTACTTCTTCTCTAGGAAGATCCAGCTCCTGGGCAATCTCAGTTACCGTTGGTTCTTTTGAATTTTTGTTTATTAGCTGGTCCCTTACTTGTAGAGCCTTGTAGGCTATATCCCTTAAGGATCTACTTACTCTAATGGAATTATTGTCCCTTAAATATCGACGGATTTCTCCTATAATCATGGGAACAGCATAAGTAGAAAATCTAACATTATGGGATAAATCAAAATTATCAATTGCTTTTATGAGTCCTATACAACCAACTTGAAAAAGATCATCTATATTTTCACCACGATTATTAAATCGCTTTATTACACTTAGTACTAATCTTAAATTCCCTTGAATAAACTTTTCTCTGGCTTTTTTGTCTCCAGCATGCATTTGGGCAAATAGTTCTTTCATTTCCTCGTTGGATAATACCGGTAGTTTTGAAGTGTTTACCCCACAGATCTCAACTTTGTTTACAAGCATGTCAAATCCTCCGTCCGTGTCTGCAGTAAGGTGACTAAGTACTAGTTCTATAGGTGAAGTATTTCCTTGGACAGAGGTTTTTATTCTAGATTTCAATTTACATTATTTTCTATTTTTAGACCATTCTAGCTATTTCTTTTTTTAGCCGCTTTATTATTCGTTTTTCTAGACGTGAAATGTATGACTGAGATATACCCAAAAGATCTGCAACTTCTTTTTGGGTTTGTTCTCTTTGTCCCCCTAACCCAAACCGCAATTCCATAATTTTCTTTTCTCTGCCGGACAATTTTTCCAAAGCTAAATTCAATAGTTCACGATCCACTTCTTCTTCTATAATTTTATAAATTAGATCGTTTTCAGTTCCCAAAATATCTGACAATAACAACTCATTTCCATCCCAGTCTATATTCAATGGTTCGTCAAAGGATATTTCAGATTTTACTTTTCCATTTCTTCTAAGGTACATAAGTATTTCATTCTCAATGCAGCGTGAAGCATAGGTAGCCAATTTTATTCTCTTAGCTGGATCAAAGGTATTTACAGCCTTTATCAAACCTATGGTACCTATGGATATTAAATCCTCAAGCCCCACACCAGTATTCTCAAATTTCCTTGCTATGTACACAACTAAGCGTAGATTTCTTTCAATTAGCGGACTTTTTACCGACTTATCTCCCTTTTCTAGTCGCTTTAAAAGCTCATTCTCCTCTTCAGGTGATAGAGGAGGAGGAAGAGCTTCACTTCCGCTTATATAAAATATTGGAAGCTTTCCTAGAGAAGGAAACCTCTTTATCAATCCAATTTGAATCTTATAAATATAATACCTTACTTTACCCATAAAAACTCTGCTCATTTCATGTTCCTCCTCCTTTTTTTAAGCAGATAATATTTCCGGATGAATGAGAGCATGATAGTATTCATCCCTGGAAAGCTTATCATTATATATAGCAACCACTACATCTTGATATTCACGCCAATTACCTTCTAAAGATATTAAAATCTTATCAGGTTTAAATCCTAATAGTAATCCTCCTGACTTACCCACTGCATAATAAGGTATTAATCTAATTCTTTCTATAAAATCCGAATCTTTTAAAGCCTCTGTGATAATATCCATATCCATTTCCCCATTGTTTTGAAAAAGCTCTCTTATCTCTATAGGTAAAACATGCTGTATTTTTGTATACTCTACTATAATTACTGGACTTTTGGTAATTGGATCATATAGAGAATTTCCTGTGTCTAATAATGCATTTAATAT
>JAAYKZ010000084.1 GCA_012522165.1 Clostridiales bacterium | reverse complement strand
GGGTATTAGCATCCCTTACCAGGTCAAAAATAACAGCTAGGGCATCAGCAGTGTTAATATCGTCCTCCATTGCCTCTTCAAATTTCTTTATATATCCGTCCATTTCATCATAAAGCTTTTGCTCTTCATGTGTCATTTCCTTATCTTCAGTTTCTCTTAGAAGGTGATCTAAATTATTCTTTGCATTATACAGCCGCTCTAGGGCACTTTTAGCCTGATCTAACAGCTCATGACTAAAGTTTACAGGATTTCTATAATGCGCCGAAAGCATAAACAGCCTTACAACTTCCAAGTCATATTCCCGGGAAATATCCCGAACAGTGAAGAAATTACCCAGGGACTTCGACATCTTCCTATTGTCCACGTTTATATAACCATTATGGAGCCAGTACCTTGCAAAGGGCTTACCAGTAAGGGCCTCGGTTTGGGCAATCTCATTTTCATGGTGGGGGAAGGTTAGGTCCTGACCGCCTGCGTGTATATCTATAGTCTCTCAAAGGTATTTGGTAGCCATCACGGAGCATTCTATATGCCACCCTGGCCTACCCTTTCCCCAAGGGCTATCCCAGGCTGGTTCACCAGGCTTTTGTGCCTTCCACAGGGCAAAATCCATAGGATTTCTCTTTTTCTCACCGGGCTGTATTCTGGCTCCTGCCTCTAGCTCCTCTAGATTTTGCTTGGAAAGCTTGCCGTAATCTTTATAGGCTGTGGTATCAAAGTAGACATCCCCATCTATCTCATAGGCATATCCTTTTTCAATTAGCTTTTCTATAAATTGTATTATTTCGTCTATATGTTCAGTAGCCTTGGGATGATAGGTAGCCCTTTTTATTCCCAGGCCATTAGCGTCCTTGAAGTATTCCTCAATAAATCTTTCCGCCAGTTCCGATACAGTTATACCCTCCTCATTGGCTTTCTGAATCATCTTGTCGTCTATATCGGTAAAGTTTTGAACATAGGTAACTTTATAGCCCTTATACTCCATATAGCGTCTAAAGGTATCAAAGATGATAAAGGGCCGAGCATTACCTATATGAAAGTAATTATATACCGTTGGTCCGCAGCAGTACATCCTTACCTCATTCTCATGAATGGGTACAAATTCTTCTTTTTTTCTTGTCATAGTATTATACAACTTCATTTTCCTTAACTTCCTCCAGTTCTTTAAGCTGTGACTCTAATTTGGTAGGCCTTTTTACAATGCAAGAAAAGGCGTCATCTATAGGGTCAGGCAGTCTTACCTGATCTAGGTCTACTTCGTCGCAATCAATCTTTTTTACTTGTTTTTCTTCTCTTACCCGTACATTGTCCTTTCTTACAATTCTGCCAGGAACTCCCACCACAGTACAATTTGGAGGGACTTCCTTTAGCACCACAGCCCCAGCTCCTATCTTACTATTGTCCCCTACCTTAAAGGGACCTAGTACTTTAGCTCCTGCACTTATGACTACTCCGTTGCCAATGGTAGGGTGTCTTTTGCCCTTTTCCTTGCCAGTGCCTCCCAGAGTAGCACCCTGGTATATGGTGACATTATCACCTATCTCGGCAGTTTCTCCTATTACTACGCCCATACCATGGTCGATAAATAATCTTTTTCCTATCTTTGCCCCCGGATGAATCTCTATACCTGTTAAAAATCTAGATATTTGAGATATTATTCTGGCTAAAAGCTTTAGCCTGTGATTGTGAAGCCAATGAGCTATCCTATGAAAAATAATAGCATGAAAACCTGGATAACACAAGATAACTTCCAGAGGGGATCTAGCTGCTGGGTCTCTATCCATTATGCCTTGAATCTCATCGCGAATCCACCTAAACAAAAAAACACCTCCTAAGATATTAGGAACCATTAACTAACAATAATTTTAGCATAATCCATAATATTGCTAAACAATTTATATAGTTCATAAACAGCCATACATGATTTATTATATATAGATTTACCATGAAAGAAAAGAGAAAAAAATAGGCCCCAGTCTTAAGTTAGACTAGAGCCTTATCCTTAGCGTCTTAGCCTAGAAGTCCTCTAAGCCACGCAAAGAAATTTTCAATAGCCTCTAGTATTTTCTTTATAATACCCTTGTTTTCCTCTACTACTTTTTTAACATCCTCCAGGCTACCGGCGATTTTTTCAATTTGGCCTGCGATTTTCTCTACGTTTAGATCTAGATTGCTGATCTTTTTCATTAGCTCAACAATCTGATCAATCTGTTCTTGGCTAAGGTTTATATTTAAGTTGGCAGCTATTTCGATAACGATCTTGCGAATCTCAGCTTCGTCCTTGGTTTTAAGCTTTGCTATTTCCTCCTTGATTTCCTTGATAAGAGCCGCAGCTTCATCCTTACCAATGTCCTCTGCCAGCTCTCCAGTGGTGACCAGCTCTTCGTTGGCTATCTCCTTGGCCTCTTCATCCAGCTCTATGCCCGTTGCTTCTTCAAATGCTTTCATTATACCAGTTAGGGCAGCTGTCCCTGATACCTTAAAGGGTGCTGCAGCAATAACCTTGGCATTTTCTATACCTGCTGTTACCAATGCATTAGCATAGATTTCACGGGTGACCCAGGTGATATTATGGGTTTCTACCTCGATGCCTTCACCTTCCTCCAAAAGCTCCACATAGGCTGATGAGATGGCTCTGGTGCCTATCTTATCTTCTCCAATCAATCCTAATAGATAGTCCCTTTCCTCCTGGTTAGTCACTTTCAGTATCGTAACTTCGTCCTCTTCTACCCCAAAAAGCTTTAGCATTTGCTTTTGCTGGCTGTCATTTAGATCTGCCCCTAAGCTAACCACAATCTCTGGATCAATAGCATCTGCCAGTGCAGATAAGGGAGATATTAATATAAGTGCCAGCACTATAGTCCAACAAAAAATCTTTTTCATTTTCAATAACCTCCTTTAATAACTAAACACAAACTAACGTTTAGCCTTTAATAACACTACTGCTTTTGCAGCTATACCCTGGCCTGTGCCTACAAAACCCAGGCCTTCGGTAGTAGTTGCTTTTATATTAACCATAGATGGCTCTATCCCTAGAGCATTTGATATATTTGCCTTCATTTCCCCAAGATAGGGTGCCATCTTAGGTTTCTGTGCCATTATTATACTGTCTATATTTCCAATACTATAACCTGTCTTTTTTAGCATGTGGCCTACTTGTTCAAGAAGAATTATACTGGATATATCCCTGTATTTTTCATCTGTGTCAGGGAAATGCTGGCCTATATCCCCCATTCCCAAAGCTCCAAGTATAGCGTCCATAATGGCATGGACTAGGACATCGGCATCGGAATGACCTAAAAGGCCTCTATCAAAGGGTATATTAACTCCCCCCAATATCAAGGGGCGATTCTCTACCAATTTATGTACATCATATCCTATTCCTACTCTCATATTTTATTCCTTTCTCTTGCAGTAAGAATTTCTTCGGCTACGGCTATGTCCTCAGGTGTGGTTACCTTTAAATTTTCATAGCCTCCCTCTATCATATATACATCCCTGCCTAAACGTTCTACTAAAGTGGAATCATCCGTGGCTAAAAAGTTATCCTCTATAGCCCTATTATGGGCCTCTATGATTAAGGAATAGCTAAAAGTCTGAGGGGTTTGTACCAGCCACAAATAGCTTCTGTCCGGTGTCTCTTTTACTCTTCCATGGGAATCCACCACCTTAATGGTATCCTTTACTGGCATGCCTGCCACAGCTGCTCCCCACTTTTTAGCTACTTCAAAACTTCTTTCAATTACCTTCGGGGTTATGAGAGGTCTTGCACCGTCATGAATAGCTACCAGCTGAGTATCAACAGGCAGGCTTTTTAGTCCATTGTATACGGAATGTTGCCTTTCCGCTCCACCATGCACAAGCTTAATAGGCTTTTTCGGTGGATAAATGTCTAGTACCTTCTCCCTTATCATATCCTCTTCCCCCGGAGATACCACTAGGGCTATACCTTTAATTATATCCAGACTGTAAAAGGCCTCCAGGGTATGAGCGATAAGGGGCTTGCCTTTTAAGTTTAAGTACATCTTATTAATACTTTGATTCATCCTAGTGCCTCTGCCTGCAGCCAGGATTATTGCATAGTTTTTACCCAATTTCTACTCCTTTTCAATGCTTTTCTATTGCAAGTCATTGTTCTTAATGTTAAATCCATTTATAAACCTATTATTCTACTCAACAGCTATCACTTCATCCCTACAAATGGACTATTGACAAGTGAGCACCTTCATTGATTTTGCTAAGAAATAGTCATTAGTATTATATAAAATAAAGCGGCGAGGTACAACCCGCCGCAGTATTTTGTTTGAAACTTTTAACAGTTCTATAACAAATATGTCTAATAAGAAACTAAATTTTAACATAAGTTTACACTACTTTGTCAACGGCCTTTGGCTTAGCAAATATCATGCGGCCGGCAGCAGTCTGGAGTACACTGGTTACAAGTACATCTATAGTCTCCCCTACATGTTTTTTGCCTCCATCTACTACGATCATTGTGCCATCGTCTAGATAACCAATGCCCTGACCCATCTCCTTACCATCCTTGATAACCTGGACCAACATTTCCTCTCCTGGTAAGACCACTGGCTTTACAGAGTTGGCTAGCTCATTTATATTAAGTACTGGAACTCCCTGAAACTCCGCTATTTTATTCAGGTTGTAATCATTAGTTAGCACCGCACCATTTAAAAGCTGACCCAGCTTAAGTAGCTTGCTATCCACCTCCTGGATATCTTCAAAATCCTTTTCATATATCTCCACCGGTATATCCAGTTCTTTTTGGATTTTGTTTAGAATGTCAAGCCCGCGCCGACCACGATTTCTCTTTAGAGTATCGGAAGAATCAGCAATATGCCTAAGTTCCTCTAATATAAATGCAGGAATAACAAGGGGGCCTTCTACAAATCCCGTTTTACAAATATCAAATATCCTGCCATCAATAATAACGCTGGTATCTAGTATTTTGGGCCTGCTAGTGACTATTTCCTGACCATGTCGCTCTTTCTGAATTCTCTTTAACAGTTCCGTCCAATCAATTTCCTTCCATCTTTTAACAGCAACGTTGATTCCTAAGTAACAAAAGAATAAATAAATCAAAGTAGTGGGTATGATGGATAACCAACCTATATTTAACTGTCTTATTGGATAGGTTACTAAATATGAAATTAAAAGACCGATAATAAGACCTGAAACCCCAAATAAAATGTCGTTGGCTGGCATCTCTTGCAATTTATGCTCTATTATCCTGACAAATTCAACAGTGTAATGAATTACTTTCTTTGATAGAATAAAAAACAATAGACCAAATGCAATTGCAAATAAAAAGTAAATTATTATATCCTGATATACAATTAGCTCAATTCCTCTTTCAGTTAATATGTGTACCGACATCCATGCTAACGTAACCCCTAATATAATGCCTGCTAGGGTAAGGATAAATCTAACTACCCTTCTTAGCATTAGATCACCTCCTTATTCTATTATTAACATTATACCAGATTTTTATAAGGAAAAAATGGGAAATATAACCGATTTATATATTTTATTATGTATTTTGTATATAAAAAAGAGCGTCCTATTAGACGCCCTCACCATCAATAATTCCATCAATTAATGCTGTCACTTCTTCTTCGTCAGCATCTTTAGATAGGACTATTTCACTAATTAAGATTTGCCTTGCATTAGATAACATTTTTCTCTCTGCAGTGGATAATCCTTTTTCACGATCTCGCAGCATAAGATTACGAACTACTTCTGCAACTTCGTATATATCACCTGATTTTATCTTCTCCATGTTTTGGCGATACCTTTTATTCCAATTATTTGACATATGGGATTGGTCGCTACTTAAAAACTCAACTACTTTATCTATTTCTTCAACGGAAATAACCTCCCGGATACCAATCTGTTCTACATTGGCTGTAGGAATCATGACCTTCATATCCCCAACTGGAAACCTTAAAATAAAGTAACTCTGCTTTTCGCCTAAGATCTCGCGCTCTTCAATGCCTTCGATAATGCCAGCACCGTGCATAGGATATACCACCTTATCCCCTATCTCAAACATGAACGATGCCTCCCTTATATTATTAACATCATAAATTATAACATAAAGAAGGCCGTTTGTCAATAAACTAATTATTTTAGCATGATAGTGCCCTTGTGTCAATATAAATTTTGCAAAAAAACAAAAACTATTGGGGGGATATTTAGTCCCCCCTATAGTTAATATTATTTGAATTGCCAGTAATCAAAATCCAGCAGCTTTGTATCTGGTTTTCCTCTAAACACCATATACAAGTCGTGGACACCTTGAACTTCCGAAACTTTAGCTGATACATCAACCCAATCTTGATTTTTATCATTTAATGGGATATCAACTGTCCCAATCAACTTACCCTCCACTCCATCTAGGCGAAGCTCAATTTGGCTGTGGACTTTTACATTAGAAACCCTTGCAGTAAAAGTGGAAGGGCTCCTTTCACCAAAATCAACCTGAGAGATGGCGATCCAGTCCCCATTATCTATATCCGTCAAAGCCCTTTGCCAAGGTTCAGTATCTGAAATGGGCCTTGTGCTAACTCCTGCACTCCATGCAAATGTCTCTGCTTGCACCTTTTTATAGGGATTCAGGCTTTTTAGCTGAGGTACACCTTCATAATTAGCTATTACTTCCTCAATAGTACCGTCGTCATTTAAGGTTACTTGATTTATGTGAGGAGAACGGTAACCTTTTGGAACCCCCATATCTTTTGCAACAGTTTGTGCGTGGTAAACAATATACCAATTACCCTGGAATTCAAAAATCGAATGATGATTATTGCCCCCAACTCCAAAAAATTCACTTGGATTCCTTAAAATTGTTCCCCTATACTCCCATGGTCCGAATGGGCTGTTGCTGGTCATATATGCAATTACTCCTGCTGCTGGACTGCCTTCAGGACGTTGCCCACTAAAGAAATTACTGCAATAGGAGTAGTAATACACGCCATTTATTTTGTTAATTCCAGATGATTCAAACATAAAGGGAGCAGGCATTACAGTGGCTTCACCTACCACACTGATCATATCATCCCCTAGCTGCATTACCCGACCGGTATTGGGCATGGCTTCTTCTCCTTTTGGAATCCCTCCACCAAAGTAGATATATGCCTTGCCGTCATCGTCTACTAGTGTGGCAGGATCAAATAGCCATACAACGCCTTCTACACCAGGAGTTGAACGTGAGATCAAGGGCTTTCCTATGGGATCCCTCCATGGACCAACAGGACTGTCGCTCTCAAGAACACCTATGCCGCTTGCATTGTTTGAAAAATACAGGAAGAACTTATCTTTTCCATCAATTACCTTATGGGCAACTGCAGGCGCCCATGACTGGGTAGCCCATTTTGCCGCCCCTTCGGGTCCTGCTACCTTAATTTCTCCATGATCAGTCCAGTTTCTTAAATCATCGGAAGATATAACAGATATCTTGTTAATCTTTGCATATGTGTTATCTACAATATTCCCTTTTTTATCATACTCCAATATATCATGAGTAGTATACACGTATACTCGGCCATCATAAACCAGTGCCCATGGATCTGCTCCAAATTTATGGGAAATCAAAGGATTAGCATTTGGAGGATGCTTCCCAATAGCTTTAGTGGAAGTAGAGTCTTTTGCATTGTAGTTAGCACTGCCAACATCATCAGTCTTTTTGTTATCTGGACCTTGTGATTCCATAGCTTCAGTAGAAACCTCCTTAGTATTAATAATAACACCGATTAATAAAACTATAACCAGGATTATGGAACATATTATCAGCAGGCCATTTCTTTCCAAATCAATACCCACTTATAAGCCTCCTTGCCACTACTGAGAAGCTTCTACTATTGCCCAAAATGCTGGCTTTGCCTGAAAGTTTCTATCAAATGGCAGGGGTGCATTTGTCCGCCTTACAGGAAAACCATTAAGCCAGGAATATTCATCGGAAATACCCCAAAATACTACTTCGCTTAATATGTCTTTGTTTTCCTTAAAGGCCTCAAATAACTCCTTATAGCGCTTGGCTTGCAACTGAATTATGTCCTCTGGAATATTGTCACCATAATCACTGCGATTGTTCCAGCTGTAAATGCTCATGTCCAGTTCAGTCACAATATTATCTAGTCCTAGGCCAGCAAACTTCTTCATTGACTCAATTATTCGATCAATGGAAGGTGAATACACATCAATATGGGTCTGGTGACCTACACCATCTATTGGTACACCTTTGTCCAGCATATCCTTTACCAAGTTATACAGGTGATCTCGCTTAACAGGGTTATCTGTTCCATAATCATTTATATATAGCTTTAAATCTTCTCCTCCTACCTCACGTGCTACTTTAAATGCCCTTTCAATAAATTCTGTTCCTGTAATCTGGTACCAAGGGCTGTTTCGCATGCCGTTAGGATTACCATCGCCTGGCTCAATCACTTCGTTTACTACATCCCAGGACTTAATGTCATCTTTATAACGGGAAACAACAACAGTTATATGATCTTCAAGTCGTTTTAGAAGTAGCTCTTTGTTTTCTTCCCGTTTTTTTGGATCTGTCTCATCCACCATTGGTTTTCCATCCTTATCTAGGAAAAACCAGTCCGGTGTTTGATTATGCCAAACAAGGGTATGGAAACGAAGTTCCATTCCATTTTCCTTGGCAAATTGGACAATCTTATCTGCAGACTGCCATGTAAAGTTGCCCTCGGTTGGTTGAATTTCTATTGGTTTCATACAGTTTTCTGCTACTAGCATATTCACATGCTTCTTATAAAGCTCAGAGATTAGTCCAGTAGTATATCTTGGTTCAATAGCTGCTCCTATAGGAAAATAATCTTTATAAACCTCTGCCAAAGAAGGAATATCTTCCTCAATAGAAGGCTCTTTTGGTTGGCTGACTTCATCCTTTAAATTATTGTCCTGGTTTTCTTGTTGGTTTTCATTTTCTGCAGAGCTTACATGCTGGTTTTCTGAATCACTTTTAAAATTAAAAATCTTTCCTCCATTCAAAAATGCAGTTAATACAGCTATCATAAAAACACTACCCCCTATTAATATTAAAGTCCATTTTTTTGCTTTGTTTGTCATTATGCTTATCACCACCGTTTATATACCACTAGCCAACGATACCTGTTCTTTGGATACTTTCAACAAAGTACCGTTGAGTGAATATATACAATACAATTAGAGGCAGCATGGAAAGCAGTATGCCTGTATCCTGTACCATGCTTAAATAGAAAGGATCTGCCTTGGCGCTTCCACCCAGCATTTCAATTAACCTTATTTGTAGATTGTAAGGCAGGGACGCTAACTGTGTAGCCATAACTTTTGCTGATGTTAAGTACATGGTAGTATAGAAGCTGTCATTCCACTGCCATACGAAGGAAAAGAGGGCTACAGTTGTAATGGCGGGTACTGCATTAGGCAGCATTATACTCAAGAATGTCCTAGTAACGCCTGCTCCATCTACATAGGCGGCCTCTTCCAGTTCACGTGGAATTCCCCTGAAAAACTGTCTAAATATAAAGATAAAAAGTCCAGACTTAAAAGAATTAGCAGTGATGGATGTAAGGATAAAGGGCCAATAGCTGTCCATCAAGTTAACCCCTTTTCCAGTAAATAAAGGAATTATGCCCATTAGAGTAAAATTTCTCAGATTGAAATAAAGGGGAACAAAAATAGTTGTAGGTGGAACTAGGATGGTAAATATTACACCTGCAAAGAGCAAGTTACTTCCTTTAAATCTCAGCCTGGCGAAACCATAACCGGCTAGAATGCAGGAAACCAAGGTTAAAAAAGTTGTCATCAAACACAAAAGAGTGGTATTAACAAGAGTTCGCCAGTAATCCATCATCTCAATTGCGTATTGGAAGTTCTCCAGACTTAAATTCTGAGGAATCCACACAACTATTGGCGAATAAAGATCCGACTTGGCTCTTATGGCCATAGTAATCTTCTTGAAAACTGGATACAGAATAACAAAGGACAAACCTACTAGCAGCACTGTACGCACGAAAGGCCAAAACCATTTTTTCACTTGTTCAAATATTATGGTCAATTTATTTTCATTTGTCAATGCAGCTACCTCCTTAAAAGCAAAATTTGTTGCCTTATTCATGATAGAATACTCTTTTAGAAATTAAGTATGAACAAACCACCAATATAATGCCTATAATGGTAAAATAGACCCAGGCCATGGCCGAGCTTAATCCAAAGTTAAAATTGTTGAAGGCCGTCTCACGAATTAATTCGGTCATAGCATTGCTAGCAAAGTGATCTATAATAGTATAAATTGTATTAACTAGAATAAGTGGACTTACCATTGGAAAAGTTATTTTCCAAAATGTCTCATTGCCTGTAGATCCTTCTATGGTTGCCACCTCATACAGGTGATATGGTATTGACTGGATACCGGCAAGGAATATTAGAATTTGTACACCTGAAAGGCTTATTATCTCATATATACGATTCACTGCCCCGGTCAGGTAGTCTACAATGGTTTCATCAATCCCCATTTGCAGCATCATTCTCTCTAATTCAAAGCTGCTTAATGCGTTTAAAAACCTAGATCCAGCCCTTTGAGCCTGTACTGCTTCAATTAGACTTGAGCTTTCAAGGTTTGCAATGATTCCCGAAGCCAAAATAACTGGTAAGAAGAAAATGGCTCTTGCAAAGGTCCTGCCT
>JAAYKZ010000010.1 GCA_012522165.1 Clostridiales bacterium | reverse complement strand
TTCTTGTTGTTAAATTTATGGATACCGGATTGCTTGAAATAATAGATATCTGATTCATCTTCTTTAGTGGAATCCTGGCTTGCGGAATCCTGGCCTGCGGAATCCTGGCTTACGGAATCCTGACTTGCGGAATCCCGGTTTGTGGAATCTTGGTCTGAGCCATCTTTATTTTCAAGGATGGCTGCTCTTAGCTCTGCTATCTCCTCCTCACTATTACCATTGGAAATAAATAGTCCAAGCAGGGGCTTATCAGGAGAAAGTAGGTAGGGACCGAACTTACAATTCTTAGATTCTTCAATTACATCAGTTATCTCCCCCAAGTTTGTTAGATTTGATAAGGTTGATAAATCCTCAATCTTTATATCATTTCCATCCTTTATATGGAGGCTACTTAGTCCTGTTAATCCAGCCAAGTCTTTTACACTTGTTACTTGACAGTGTACCAGGTCAAGTGTGGCCAGGGATTTAATATTGCCTATTGGTTCAAGACTTTTTATGGATATAGGCTTTTCAGAATCTAAGCCCGCAATATCTAAAATAACCAGGGGTAAATCCTTAAGAGGGCTAAGGTCATATGTATCGTATTTCTTCTCTGTAAAAAAATCATCGATCCTAAGATATTTAAGATTGACAAAATACTTAAGTGCTTCCAAATCAGAGTTTTTAGGATTAGAAATATATAAGGAAGTCACCTTCCTAGGATCAACAACTAGATAGTCCTTCTCCTTGGATATGACAGCACTTGCAGGAGTAACTTCCCCATAGAGACTGATGCGAACTTCATCTTCATTGCCAGAGATACCTTTAGAGGAGCATCCAGATAGGACCAATATAGCTAAAAAGCTTGCAAGAAGTAGAATACAGATTGTTTTTTTCATGCTCAATCATTCCTTTCGAGATTTAGGGTTCTTATCAAAACAAAGAACTCTTGCTAGACATCGCTGAATTTACAAAGATGGTAAAATTATAACAAATAGACCTCAGGAAGACAATAAAAAAACCAACTTAAGGTAACAATATTCCCTTTTATTTCAAATCCCAGATAACATCGTAAAGAGCTGATCCTACCTTTTCGTACCCTTATTGTGCCATTGAATGTATAGGCGACATTCAAGGTTTTTCTTTATGGTTTATTTGGAAAATCCATTATGATACAATAATTTATAAGATTCTATAATAACAAAGACAAAAACTTAGACAAAATTTACAGTTAGTTTGTTGATAAATTCATAGGATTTAAGATGTAGAACTGTCAATAATGGAGGACATATAATGAAATTTATTTCATGGAATTTGATTCATTAAATGCAGCACTAACAAGTAATTCAGCACGCGCTTTATTATCTAGAAATGTATTCAATTCGATTATAGAATATAATCCGCATGTGATTGCCTTACAGGAGACAAAGTTACCATGTAGTGGTCCCAGTAAAAAGCATTCGGAAATTTTGAAGGATATGTTTCCAGATTATAAAATTGTTTGGAATAGTTCAGTTGAACCGGCTCGTAAGGGTTATGCGGGTACAATGTTTTTATATAAGGAAAATTAGAACCATCTGTTACTTATCCAATGATTGGTGCGCCAAGTACTATGGACTATGAGGGGCGAATCATCACATTAGAGTTTGATGATTTTTTCTTAACTCAAGTTTATACGCCTAATGCAGGAGATGGATTGAATCGTTTAGAAGAACGTCAGATTTGGGATATAAAATACGCGGATTACCTAGCAAGCCTGGATAAAGACAAATATGTTATTGCAACAGGTGATTTCAACGTAGCTCATAAGGAAATAGATTTGGCTCATCCTAATAACAATCGTAATTCAGCTGGATTTACTGATGAGGAACGTCAAGGTTTCACAAATCTTTTAGCAAAAGGGTTTACGGATACTTTTCGATATATTCACGGAGATATTACAGATGTTTATACTTGGTGGGCTCAGCGAGCTAAAACTAGTAAAATTAACAATTCTGGCTGGAGAATTGACTATTGGCTGGCTAGTCACCGCATTGCGGAGAAAGGTATTAAATCTGAAATGATTGATTCAGGCCCAAGGCAAGACCATACACCAATATTACTTGAAATTGATTTATAGCATATAAAGAATTCCAAATGCATTAAATTATATGTTGTTTTATCCCTTGATTTGTTGTATTGTAGAAGAGAAAAATTACATAGAAAGGAAAAATTGAAAGGGAAAATTACATACGAAAGGGGATCTTTATGACCAATGAAATAAGAAAAGTATTCACTCTTTTGCTAACATTATTCATTATTGTGAGCGCATTTATTCCAGCATTGAGTCCTCTGCCATCAATTAATAATTCAGCCCCAGGATACTCACTATTTGAAACGTTTACAAACAAATTGGACTCATCATATTCATCACCTATATCCAAATGGTTTAATCAGCTTGGCAAAGACTTTATGAGAAATTATGCTTCAGACTATTTAATATTTCTTGACACAATACTTTTTGGAGCGTTAGGTATTATATTAATAATGCTAGTAATTGGGACAATTATAACCCTTGCAAATAAAAGAAGTGCTGGTAGTTTTATTCGGGTTATGGCAATATTGAATACACTGGTATATGTTGCCATTATCTTATTAACTTACTATCAAGCTAACAAGCTTTATCATGATACATATGCATTTATAAAAATTACA
>JAAYKZ010000083.1 GCA_012522165.1 Clostridiales bacterium | reverse complement strand
TAATCCCTTCTGCCTCTTCAATTGGATTTAAGTCTTCCCTTTGAAGGTTTTCTATTAGTGCAATCTCCAACAGCTCTTAGTCGTCAAAATCTCTAATAATGACAGGTATACTGTCCAGCCCTGCTTCTCTAGCTGCACGCCATCTTCTCTCACCAGCAACTATGGTATATCTGTTTTTATTAGAAGGTTTTACTATTATAGGTTGGACTACACCATGTTCTTGAATTGATTTACTTAGATCCTGAATAGATTCTTTATCAAAATTTCTCCTTGGTTGATCGGGATTGGGATCTATATCATAAATGCTTATTTCTAATACACCTTCATTAAAAGTATCTTTGTCATTTAAATTATCATTCTCAAAAGTATCGATACTTTGGAACAAGGCATCCAAACCTTTACCTAGTCCTCTTTTCTTCACTTGTACCTTCCTCCCTTTCTCTTTCTAAAAATTCCTCAGCCAATTCAGCATAAGCAACAGCTCCAACACATTTA
The DNA here is from genome assembly GCA_012522165.1 of Clostridiales bacterium. Taxonomy (GTDB): domain Bacteria; phylum Bacillota; class Clostridia; order Caldicoprobacterales; family UBA3941; genus JAAYGY01. Next base: position 1,567 of record JAAYKZ010000083.1, on the reverse strand, counting down.
GCATCATATAGGTGGATTGGGAGGCCATGGCTAGGTGCCTCACCTAACCTAACATTTCTAGGGATAATTGTGGTAAAAAGCTTAGATCTGAAATGTTTCTTTACTTCTTCTACTACCTGTATGGAAAGGTTGGTTCTGGCATTAAACATGGTCAATATAACTCCCTCTAATTCTAACTTGGGATTTGATGTTTTTTTAACTCTTTGAATCGTTCCCAAAAGCTGTGTGAGTCCTTCTAGAGCAAAATACTCACATTGAATGGGAACCATAACGCCATCTGCTGCAGTAAAAGCGTTTATAGTAATTAGTCCTAGAGATGGGGGACAATCTATAAATATGTAATCATACTCGTCCCTAATAGTTTCGATGGCATCTCTTAATTTAAATTCTCTAAAATCCATCATTACCAGTTCTACCTCTGCACCTGCCAGTTGAAGATTTGAAGTAACGATATCTAAATTCTTTACCTGGGTTTTAATAATTGCATTTCTTATATCGGCACCATTTATTAAAACATCGTAAATTGATATTAAACTCTGGTTTTCTTTATCTATTCCTAAGCCACTTGTGGTATTTCCTTGTGGATCAATATCAATAGTTAAAATCTTCTTTCCTAGATTGGCTAATCCGCAAGCTAGATTAATATTTGTAGTAGTCTTGCCAACACCACCCTTTTGATTGGCAATGGCTAAAACCTTAGACATGACAACAACCCCTTTTATTTCTCTTATTTACATTATAGTTTATATTGAGGTTTCTTTAAAGGGCTTTTAAAGAAAAGATTGAAAATCGCAAAAAAAAGCCGTGGTTTTACCACAGCCTTACCATGGATCTTTTATCATAATTTACAAGAGGGAAATTTAGGTTTTAAGTCAAATTTGCAAAGGCGCTTTATCAATATCCTATATAATGTGCACTAAAGATAATCTTGAATTAAACAACCTATTATTTATACTTTTGGAATGGAAACTGTAATTTCAATTGCATCACCAGTATCAACTTCCTTAACAAGAGGATTAATCCCATAATTTTTCATCATGACTACTGCATCTTTTATAGTATTTATAAAAATTCTTAGATCCCTATACCCGCCTACTACCTTTCTTTTTCCTGTTTTTTTACCACTCATTTGAATTCTTTGCATAGTTCTTTCTACTAACATTTCTGAGTCTTTTACATTATAATTCTTTTCAATTATTTTCCTTAAAGCTTTTAGGCGTAATTCTTCTTCAGGAAGTCTTAACAGGCATCTGGCATGTCTTTCAGTTAAATTATGTTTGATTAATGCATTTTTTACTTCATCAGACAATCTTAATAGTCGAATTTTATTGGCAATAGTAGACTGACTTTTTCCTACCTTTTTAGCTATCTGCTCCTGGGTGAGATGGTGGATGGTCATCAACTGGCTATAGCTTTCCGCTTCCTCTATGAAGTTGAGATTTTCCCTTTGAATGTTTTCTATCAAAGCCATTACGGCAGAATCGGATTCAACGACCTCGCTGACAATAGCGGGGATCTCTAATAGCCCGGCCATTTTAGAAGCCCTTAACCTTCTTTCCCCTGAGAT
>JAAYKZ010000009.1 GCA_012522165.1 Clostridiales bacterium | reverse complement strand
GATAATAATGATATAAATAATTTGTTATGTAATATTGTAAGTAAGAGTGGCTATACAGCGCAACCTGCTTATTCGGGAACTGAAGCAATGCTCTATCTTGAAAAACAAGAGTGGGATATGGTGCTTCTCGATTTGATGATTCCAGGAATCACAGATGAAGAGCTTCTTTTAAAAATTAGAAAAAATAGTTTAGTACCTGTAATTATCATTTCAGCAAAGGCAGAAGCCCAAACCAAGGTGAATACCTTAAGGACAGGTGCAGATGATTATATTACCAAGCCCTTCGATATCGATGAAGTTTCAGCGAGAATCGATTCTCTTTTAAGAAGATATAGGTACTCAAAAGGTCCTGAACAAGGGGAGATATTAACCCATAAAGATATCTGTCTTGATATAGAGTCAAAAATAGTTACAGTAAATGGGATTGAGGTTCCATTAACAGCCCGTGAATATGAAATATTATTGCTTTTGATGCAATCACCAAAAAAGATCTTTACTAAATCAAATATTTACGAAAGTGTATGGGGAGACGATTTTTTAGGAGATGAAAATACCATTAATGTCCATATAAGTCATATAAGGAATAAATTATCAAAAATTAATCCAGAGGAAGAATATATTGAAACTATCTGGGGCATGGGATATAGATTAAAAAATTAAGGTTTTTTTAATAATTTATTAAGCCTCTCTTATGAATTAATTATTATATTAAGGATATAACCATGAGAGAGGCAGGTAGATTCAATGGGTGAATATGTATTAAGAACTAATAATATTTATAAAAAATATGGGAAAAATCTTGTCCTTGACAATATAAATATTGAGATAAAAAAGGGCGAGATTTATGGATTTATTGGACAAAATGGTGCTGGCAAAACAAGCCTACTTAGAGTAATTACAGGTCTTATAACTCCAACTAAGGGAACTGTGGAATTATTTGGACAAAGTAGTGAGAAAGGATTAGTAAAATCTATTAAAAGAGTAGGGGCTGTTGTTGAAAATCCTGCTTTATTTCCAAATATGTCAGCTTATGAAAATTTAGAATTACATCGCTTACAAAAAGCAATTCCAGATAAAAAATGTATTGATAGGACCTTAAAATTAGTGGGACTAGAAAACACAGGAAGAAAAAAGGTAGTTAATTTTTCATTGGGCATGAAGCAAAGATTGGGTATTGCCATTGCACTTTTAAGTGATCCTGAATTTCTAATTCTTGATGAGCCTACAAATGGATTAGATCCTATGGGAATAGTTGAACTTCGTCAACTTATAAAAAGACTAAATAGAGAAAGAGAAATGACCGTTTTAATATCTAGTCATATATTAAGTGAACTACATCAACTTGCTACACGATATGGTATTATTCATAAAGGAAGACTTTTAGAAGAGATTTCATCATCAGAACTAAATCAAAAATGTAGGCGGTATTTACGAATTAAGGTGGATAATCCTAGTAAAGGAGCTACTGTGTTGGAAACTGAACTTAATTCAACTGATTTTGAAATAATGCCAGATGGAATCATAAAGTTATATAGCCATTTAAATGATATACAAAGGGTTTCCTTAGCACTGACTAAGAACAATCTTATTATAGAACATTTTTCACAAGCAGGGGATGACTTGGAAAGTTATTTTACAAAACTTGTGGGAGGTGTTAACAATGATTAATCTAATTAAAGCTGAATTATTTAAGTTAAAAAGGAATCGTATCTTTTGGGTTTTGATAGGAGTAGTAACTTTTATATATGGACTGGCAAACTATTTAGTTATAATAGATTGGTGGAAAATGTATAATACAGGCTTTTACAATATAGGATTAAAAGAGTACAATGGCATGGGAATGGTAAAACTACCACTAATTTTTAATTTAATTATAAGTACTTTAGCTGGTTTTTTTATTAATATAGACTATACCACAGGAACCATTAAAAATCAGATATTAAGTGGAAATAAAAGAAGCCACATTTATTTAGCAAAGTTAATTGTTTTTTCCATAGGGTCAGTAATTACTGCTGTAATCTTGCCATTAATGACAGTTATATTTGAAACTACTTTTTTAGGACATAGTGATATTTATACTAGTGAAAGAGTTCTGTATTTATTAAGGGCTTTTAGTTTATATACTCTGATCATAATAGCTTATTCATCAATTATAATGATGATAGCTTCTATAACCAAAGAAAGTGGAAAGACTATTATTATTACTATTATTATGACTATTATATTATTTGTAATCGATAAGTCTTTAATTTTTAAAAATGAACTAGTTAGAACCATATATGAAAATACTATATTCTATCAAATTCATCGAGCATTTAATTCTTCCATTACATCTAATGAAATTGGAAAGAATATAGT
>JAAYKZ010000008.1 GCA_012522165.1 Clostridiales bacterium | reverse complement strand
CTAATGGGTATTTTTAGCCAGGAAACCAATAAACTTATTTGGATTAACAATGGAGAAAAATTGGTTATAGAGCCATGGGGCAAGAATAGTCTCAGAGTTCGCTCCGCTATGATGAGGGATATTATAGATACCGATTATGCGCTGCTACCGCAGGAAAAGTGTGAACCTATAATAGAGATGGGTGAGAAAGATGCTTCTTTGACAAATGGAAAGATTAAAGCAGTAATTCGAGAAGATGGCTGGGATAAAGGTTGCCGAATAAGCTTTTATAATCAGAGAGGAGAGTTATTGCTAAGGGAAATTGGATATCGCGGCTGTCTCAAATTGTCCTCTAGAAAGTTTAAGCCTATCATAGGCGGGGACTATCGTTTGACAGTTACTTTTGAGTCAAATGAGAATGAGAAGCTTTATGGTATGGGTCAGTATCAGCAGGAAATTTTAAATATCAAGAACTGTAACTTTGAGTTGGCCCATCGAAATTCTCAGGCTAGCATTCCTTTTGTCATGTCCAGCTTGGGGTATGGATTTCTATGGCATAATCCTGCAATAGGCCGTGCTAGCTTTGGTAAAAACTACACTGAATGGTATGCCGAAAGCACAAAACAATTAGATTACTGGATTACGGCAGGAGATACGCCAGGTGAAATTGTAGAAGCCTATGCAAATGCAACTGGAAAGGTGCCTATGATGCCTGAATATGGTCTAGGATTTTGGCAATGTAAGCTGCGTTATTATAACCAAGAACAGTTACTTGAGGTTGCAAGGGAATATAAACGAAGAAACTTACCTATTGATGTGATAGTGTGCGATTTTTTCCATTGGCCTAAAATGGGAGATTTTCGATTTGACGAGGAATTTTTCCCTGTTCCAAAGGCAATGGTGGATGAGCTGAAAGAGATGGATATTGAACTCATGGTCTCCGTTTGGCCACAGATTGATTTAGGTAGCGAAAACTTTCAGGAGATGAGAGAAAAAGGCTTATTGGTAAAACCGGAAATGGGTGTCAACGTATGCATGCAATTCGGTGGAGACAGCGTATTTTTTGATGCAACTAATCCACAAGCAAGGGAATATGTCTGGCAAAAGTGCAAAAAGAATTACTATGATTACGGTATAAATATTTTCTGGCTAGACGAAGCTGAGCCAGAGTATGGAGTTTATGACTTTGATAATTATAGGTATTATATGGGGCCTAATGTACAAATAGGAAATATATACCCTCAACTGTACTCCAGAACTTTTTATGATGGAATGCGGGCAGAAGGACAAGAAAATATTATAAACTTAGTTCGATGTGCTTGGGCAGGCAGCCAGCGTTATGGTGCCCTTGTTTGGTCAGGAGACATCCCCTCTACCTACGAAGCCTTAAGAAAGCAAATTTGTGCCGGACTGCATATGGGGATTTGTGGTATACCATGGTGGACAACAGATATTGGTGGGTTCTCTGGAGGAGACCCTAATGACGAAGATTTTAGAAAGCTTTTGGTTCGCTGGTTCCAATATGGTACTTTTAGCCCTGTAATGAGATTACATGGTGATAGGAAACCTTTTACACCTCTATTTAGAAAAGATGGTAGCCCTTATTTATTTACCGGAGGAGATAATGAGGTTTGGAGTTTTGGTGAAGAAGTATATAAGATACTGGTAAAATACATGAACCTTCGGGAAGCCATGCGTCCATATACCAGAGACCTAATGAGGCAAGCACATGAGAAGGGTACCCCTGTAATACGTACTATGTTTTATGAATTTCCTGAAGATGAAATATGCTGGGAACTAAAGGATCAGTATATGTTTGGTGGCGATATTTTGGTAGCACCCATTGTTTACGAAGAAACCTATTCACGTGAAGTATATCTTCCATCAGGTGCTACATGGACTAATACCCATGATGGAAAAGTTTATGATGGAGGTCAATGGATTAGGGTGGATGCACCCCTTGATGTAATTCCTGTGTTTTTAAGAGATGGGAAGCACAAAGAACTTATTGGAAGGATATAAGGTGTGATGAAATGATCATTAAACACTGATCTTTATAAAGGCTACTTTGTAACTTATTATATGGGCTATATGTCCTGTGAAGGGAGAATTATCATTGGACAAAAACAACAAACCTATAGCTAATATAAAGGTAGATGCCAGTGACTGGAAGGGAGAACTGGCCCATAACTGGAACTATATAGGAACAGATGAATGCAATTATATTCATGAGCCAGCAGGTGAAGCTTTACTAGCAGAGTTTGGCCGATTTGCAGAGAAACCCTATTATGTACGTCCTCATCATTTGTTTTGCACAGGTAATAGGCGAGGTACTAACAAATGGGGCTCTACAAATGTCTATACAGAAGATGAAGAGGGAAATGCAATTTATGACTTTGAGGTATTTGATAAAATATTTGATACTATACTGAAAACAGGTTGTAAACCTTTTGTTGAACTAGGCTTTATGCCTTATGATCTAGTAGACAAATCCTTTGTTGAGGAAACCGATCCGTGGAATAGGCAAAGTGTTTATCAGCGGTATGGCTGGGCATGCCCTCCCAAGGATTATAATCGCTGGCGTGAATTGATTTCTACCGTTGTAGGGCACTTGGTTGATCGTTATGGAGCAGAAGAAGTAGAAACATGGTACTTTGAACTATGGAATGAGCCAGACCTTGATTATTATTGGAAGGGGTCTGTAGAGGAATTTTGTAAATTATACGATTATACAGTAGCGGGCATAGTTGATGTTTTACCTAGCGCCTATATAGGCGGTCCTGCTACCACTGGCCCTGTTCAAGGAAGTAAATCTGCAAGGTTCTTAGATGCCTTTTTGCATCACTGCCGCTATGGGACAAATTATGTTACTAACAAGACAGGTACACGACTAGACTTTATTACCTTTCATGTAAAGGGAGGCGGTTTTCCCTTTGATCTGCGCCCCAAAAAGGATTTCCCCTCCATACATACCATGGTGCAGCAGGTATCATTAGGTTTAGATATTATTGAAAAGTATGGCTATAAAGGATTGGAAGTAGTTCTTTCTGAGGCGGATCCCGATGGATGGGCTGCAGGGGGAATGCATGATAATATCAACCTCTATTTCCGAAATACCTCCTACTATGCTAGCTTTGTGGCATCAAGCTTTCACCATATACAAAAGCTGGCCAAGGCACGGGGATTTGATGTGCGACCCTTAACTTGGGCATTTGTTTTTCCGGGTGAACGTTGCTTTGAGGGAACAAGAGCTTTTCAAACTCAGGGTATAGATAAACCAGTACTTAATATATTCCGCATGTATGCCCTTATGGGGGACAAAAAGATTGGTTTTATTAGTGACAAGGCTCTTGATATGTCAGGCTCCGTTGATCCCTTCAGATCTGGGTCACATCCAGAAGTAGATGGCTTTGCAGCTATGAGCGGAAATAAATCCATTGATATATTAATATATTGCCATCATGACGACTGGTGGAATGTTAAGGGAGAGTATAATGTAAAGCTTACTGTGTCAAATATTCCCTTCTTATCTAAGAAGGCTAAGGT
>JAAYKZ010000007.1 GCA_012522165.1 Clostridiales bacterium | reverse complement strand
GGAAGAAAAAACAAGCATTAAGAACAAATAGGTCTAAATGTTTAAAAAAAGGATATTATTTTAGAGTATTTCCTTCTAGTGAGTTTATAACTGAAATTATGCAGATAAACACATCATTATTTTTAAGACAGGGCAAGCCTATGAGTGACTCTTATACGGACAAAGATGAAGTAGAGAAATGGATTTCAGATAAACCATACTTATATGGGGTTTTTGATAAGAATAACAATTTAAAAGCTTATGCGTATGTTCATACGATAGGTGATGTTTGCGTAATTTCAAGGTTGTTAGGGCATGAAGATTCACTAAAAGATGGAGTTATGTATCTACTTATAAGTGAAACAATACATGATTTGGTAGAAAAAAAGAAATCATTAGGATATCCCAAATATATAATGTATGATACATTTTTTGGGGCCAATCCAGGATTAAGGTATTTTAAAGAGAGGCTAGGGTTTCAACCATTCAAAATAAAATGGAGGTTGGGATAACCTCATGAAAAAGATTTTTCAACGAATATACTCAGATTTCTTTTTAAATTCAAGGTTAGAAGAATATAAAAGCTTAATAATCAAAGCATTAGAAAATGAGTACAAAGTAATTTCCATTGAACAATTTTATGAGATATTTATGATAAATGAAGATAAGCAGAATTCTAAGTATTTAGTGTTAAGGCACGATATTGATACTGATGTTTCAACTGCTAAACTAATGTTTGAAATAGAAAAACAGTTACAAGTTTATTCTTCTTATTATTTTAGGTTATCCACAATAGATATTCCCTTTATGAAAGAAATTCATCAATATGGTAGTGAAGCCAGTTACCATTATGAAGAAATAGCCTCATATGCAAAACAGCATAAAATAAGAAATCCTAATCAGATATATAATAACATGACAGAAATCCAGAGACTATTTAGCAAGAATTTAGAAACTTTAAGGAATTCTACAGGTATTCCTATGGAGATTGTAGCTTCACATGGTGACTTTGTAAATAGACATTTAAGGATTACGAATTGTGCAATATTAAAAGACTCAGAGTTTAGAAATAGGAATAAAATAAAACTTGAGGTTTATGATGATAGTATAATGAAATATGTAACTAGTAGGCATTCGGATTGTAGATACCCCGTATTTTGGAAGCCAAGTGATCCTGTGGAAGCAATATGTAATAACAGCCCTGTAATATATGTTCTCACTCATCCTAGGCACTGGAAAGCTAATATAAAAGAAAATATAAAAGATGATTATAACAGGCTAATGGAAGGTATAAAATATAAAGTTAACATATAAAAGCAAACTTTATAAGCAAGAGTGGGGGCAATAAAAATGTCAAAACTGAAGTTTGGAATTATCGGCTGTGGTAGAATATCTGCAAGGCATGTTGATGCAATACTAAATAACAAAGACAAAGCAGAACTGGTAGCAGTTTTTGATATAGTTGAAGAACTTGCTATAGATAGAAAAAACCAATATGAATCTAGTATAAGAGGCTCAAAAGTAAAAGTATATACAAATTATGATGAATTCTTAAATGATGAAAATATGGATGTGGTAACTATAGCTTCAATAAGCGGCTATCACGCAAAACAAGCTCTTGATTGCTTAAATCATAATAAACATGTATTGATAGAGAAACCTATAGCACTTTGTATAGAAGATGCAGATAAAATAATTAAATTAGGTAAAGAAAAAAATAAAAAGATATGTGTATCCCATCAAAATAGGTTTTGTCCAGCAATCCAAAGATTAAGACGAGCTGTGGATGAAGGAAGGTTTGGGAAACTTATACATGGGTCAGCTC
>JAAYKZ010000082.1 GCA_012522165.1 Clostridiales bacterium | reverse complement strand
GGGTTATGGTAATTGATCAATTTAAAGATTTTATGATCATTATTTTAATTATTGCAGCTATTGTTTCAGGACTGTTAGGAGAGATAACAGACGCCATTATTATACTGGCCATTGTACTCCTAAACGCATTTATGGGAGTAATACAGGAAAACAAGGCCGAAGAATCCTTGGCAGCATTAAAAAAGATGGCGGCCCCTCATGCACAAGTGCGATGGAATGGAAGCCCAGACGTAATTGATGCAGCTAAGCTAGTTCCAGGGGATGTAGTAGTGCTGGAAACAGGAGATTTTGTACCAGCAGATCTTAGGTTAATAGAAACTTCCAATCTAAAAATAGAAGAGGCTGCATTGACAGGAGAATCGGTTCCTGTTGAAAAGGAAAGCGCTACTTTACAAGATGAGGATATTCCCTTAGGGGATAGGATTAATATGGCTTATTCTAGTAGCATAGTTACATATGGTAGGGGAGTAGGAATAGTTGTAGAGACAGGGATGTCTACCCAAATGGGAAGGATTGCTCAGATGATACAAGCTGAAGAAGGCATGGAAACCCCGCTTCAGAAACGTTTAGAGTCTCTAGGTAAGATTTTGGGCATAGCCGCATTAGGAATTTGTGCCTTGATATTTATAGTAGGGGTTTTGTATGGCAAGGATATATTTCAAATGTTCCTTACCTCAGTCAGTTTGGCGGTAGCGGCTATACCTGAAGGATTACCGGCCATTGTTACAATAGTGTTAGCATTGGGTGTACAGCGTATGGCCAAACGCAATGCTATTATAAGGAAATTACCTGCCGTAGAAACCCTAGGTAGTGCTACAGTTATATGTTCTGATAAGACAGGAACTTTGACTCAAAACAAAATGACTGTTACCCAGCTATATTATAATCATGAGTTTAAAGATACAGTTGGTGGAAGTGTCAATGGTGATGATCACCTACAGCTACTCTTGACAACGGGTATTTTATGCAATGATACCCAAATAAAAGAGGATGAAGAAGGCCCCAAAACCATAGGAGACCCAACGGAAACAGCTTTAGTGGATTTAGGTCTTAATTATGGTATGGATAAAAGGTCTATGGACAAGAGTTTTGAAAGGGTATATGAGATACCCTTTGACTCCGAGCGAAAATTGATGAGTACAGTACATAAGGTGGATAATGGTTTCCGTGTATTTACAAAGGGAGCTACCGATGAGTTATTGAATAAATGTAATGGGATTTTGATAAATGGAAGAGTAGAAGAACTAACACAAGACCATATTTCTCAAATCCAAAAAGCTAATGAAACCATGGCATCCAAGGCGCTTAGGGTTTTATCTATGGCATATAAAGAAATAGATAGAATACCCGTAAAAGAGGATGAGGCGCAGTTAGAGGATCAATTAATATTCGTAGGACTTATGGGCATGATTGATCCTCCAAGGGAAGAGGTCAAGGAAGCTGTCAAGTTATGTAAGAGAGCTGGTATCAAACCAGTTATGATTACTGGAGATCATAAAATAACAGCAGTAGCTATTGCAAGGGAACTGGGTATTCTTGAAGAAGGTGATGATGCAGTAACTGGTGTTGAAATTGAGGCAATGAGTGATGAAGAGCTTAAAGAACGAGTGAAGCGCATATCCGTGTATGCTAGAGTGGCCCCTGAACACAAAGTAAGAATAGTCAAAGCATGGCAGGAATGGGGTCAAATCGTAGCCATGACTGGAGATGGTGTAAATGACGCACCTGCCCTAAAACGTGCGGATATTGGTGCGGCTATGGGTATAGTAGGAACAGACGTTGCAAAGGAAGCAGCAGACATGGTATTAACCGATGATAACTTCAGCACTGTGGTAGCAGCCGTGGAGGAAGGACGAATTATATTTTCTAATATCTTGAAATCTATACAGTTTCTATTATCCTGTAACGTTGGCGAGATATTGCTGCTCTTTATAGCAACCATGCTTAATTGGGAAGCACCCCTATTGCCCATACATATCCTATGGGTTAATTTAGTTACTGATAGTCTTCCTGCTTTAGCTTTGGGTGTTGACCCTGCAGAGAAGGATATAATGGATCAAAAACCCAGGGATCCTAATAGCGGTATATTTAATAGAGGTTTAATAACAAGAATATTGTATCAGGGAGCTATGGTTGGATTACTATCTCTTACAGCCTTTGTTATAGGTCAAAAGGTAGATGTAACTACTGGACGAACCATGGCATTTGCGGTACTAGCTTTAAGTCAGCTAAGCCACGTATTTAATGTACGTTCAAATACAAAATCCGCATTTAAAGTTGGTCTTTTTACAAATACAAGGCTGTTGGGAGCAGTGGTTCTTTCGGTGCTACTACAAATTATCGTTATCACTATTCCTGCCTTATCCAATATATTTAAAGTAACAGCCCTGGGAGCTCAGCAGTGGTTAACAGTGATAATATTATCCCTTGCTCCCTTGCTAATAGTAGAGATTGAAAAGTTGATTACCTCTAAATTTATTACATCTAAATAATCAATTAAAGCAAAGAAAAAGATATAAAAGCATTACCTATATTAGCTTAAGTAGGTAATGCTTTATTTTTATAAGGGATCCCATGAAGTGGATGAAAGGCTTTGGAGTTAAGTTTTACAAGATAAAGCAACTCTTAAAACATGGCTCGGAAGGTAAATTTTGTATTGACTGATATATCTCTCATGTTATAATTAAGGTAAGCGGTTTCCTAAAGGAGTTGAGGTATTGGCAACAATCTATGACATAGCTAAAAAAGCAGGTGTATCTACAGCAACGGTCTCTAGGGTTTTAAATGGCGTCAATCACCCAATTAAAGAGGAGACCAAGCAAAGAATTTTACAGATTGCCCGGGAATTAGATTATCGTCCCAATGTCATAGCTAAAAGTTTGGCCGGTGGTAAAAGCCATACCATCGCTTTGATAATTCCTAGTATTACAAATGATTTTTACACCCAGATATGTGAAGTTATTGAGGAAAAATTAGAACAAAAAGGTTATCATACTTATCTTTGCAATACTCGTAGAAGCGTGGAAAAAGAAAGCCGCTATATAGAAAGTTTAATTGCTAGAAAAGTAGATGGTGTCATTTTTAGCCCTACTCGTGTAAAGCCAGAGGATAATCATGTCAACCTTAAAAATATTGAAAAATTAAAAAAGCACGGTATAGCTGTTGTAGCATTTGGAAGCCAATTTAAAGGAGTTAGTCAGATATATATTAATACATATCAAGGGGCTTTTGACGCAACAAGCTATTTAATAAATCTAGGTCACAAGAGGATTAGTTTTATTGATGGATTGAGTGCAGGAACTCGCAAAAGCAGAAGGAGAGGCTATATAAAGGCTCTGGAGGAAGCTCAGATAAATTTTGATCCATCACTAGTTACGGCAGGGAATTTAAGAATGGAAGATGGATATTCATGCACCTTGGAATTGCTTAAGTTAAAAAACCCACCTACAGCAATTTTAGCAGCTAATAATTTAATGGCAATAGGAGCTTTGAAAGCAGCTAGAGATAAAGGTTTACATGTCCCAGGAGATCTATCAGTAATTGGTTTTGACGACAGTCTATTATCTATGGTAGTGGATCCTACCTTGACAGTAATTAAGCAACCTCTTAAAGAAATAGGTGAGGCAGCTTTCAAACTCTTGATAAACCAATTGGAAGGCAAGCAAAAACTTGAAACAATACAACTTAATACTTACATAATAAAGAGAGAATCATGTGGCATTCCAAAGAAAAGGGGATGAATCATAGTGAGTTTAGGAGTAGCTATAATAGGATGTGGAGCTATACATAATGTTCATGTAGATGCAATTAGGGATACTGGTTTAGGTCGTATACTTTGGTTTGTGGACATCGAGGAAGATAGAGCCAAAGCATCTGCACAAAAATACGGTGGGAATTGGAGCATAGATTATCATAAGGTGCTTGAAGATCCAAAAGTCCATGTAGTGCACATATGTACACCCCATTACCTACATGCTCAAATGGCTATTGATGCTGTGAATGCAGGCAAACATGCTTTTGTAGAAAAGCCAGCAGCAACCAATTTAGAAATGGCTAAGATGATGGCTGAAGCAGCAAAGAAAAACAATAGGGTTATAACTATATGTTTCCAAAATAGATATAATCCTACTTCAGTAAAGGCAAAAGAAATAATTGACAGTGGCCAGTTGGGTAAAATAAAAGGAATAAAAGGATTGGTAACCTGGTATCGGGTTCCGGAGTATTATACCTCAAGTGGTTGGAGGGGTAGATTTGATACCGAAGGTGGCGGTGTTTTAATCAATCAATCTATCCATACTCTAGATCTTATGCAGTGGTTTGCTAGTGAAGTGGAATATATACAGGGAAATGTAGCCACCCGGGTTTTAAATGATGTCATAGAAGTAGAAGACACAGCAGATGCTACTTTATATTTTAAAAACGGGGCAAGAGGTATTTTTTATGCTACCAATTGCTATACGGATAATTCACCTGTTGAAATTGAGATCCATATGGAAAAGGGTAAGTTAAGAATATGTGGTGGAAAACTTGAAAAAATTGAGAATGACAGCTATGAAGTAGTGGTTGATGAAAATTCTGCTGCATCTCCTTATAAATCTTATTGGGGAATGAGCCATGGCAAATTGATTAGAGAGTTTTATGAAAACCTTACAAGGGGAAATAATAAGGATATTATTCCTGTGGAAGAAGCTATGATTTCCT
>JAAYKZ010000081.1 GCA_012522165.1 Clostridiales bacterium | reverse complement strand
GCAGAATCTGATATGATAGTTACAAATTATCATATGGGACATGTTATGAATTTAAATATAATAAATATAAACTATTTGAAAGGGGGGGAAAATATAAAAAAAGTGGAAGAGAATAGGGAATTAGTGAGCAAAGCTAGGAAATATGGGTATTATTTAAGGCAAAAGTACCTGGATAGAGATCCAGAAGCGGATAAAAATAGGATAAGAGGAATCTCTTATAGACTTTTAAATGCACTTAAAACAAGAAATTCAGAAATGTTCATGCATAACATAATTACCAGTTATATGTACATAGGAGAAATTATACCTAAAAATATAACATTAGCATTGGAAAATGAAGAGATGTTAGGAATTATAGGGTATGCATTTGTTACGGGCTTAAATGGTGGTGATTATAAAGACGAAAATAATGATAATGGAGGGGAAAATGATGAAAATTAAAGGTTTAACTATGTCTATTATATTTGAGGCGGAAAGTGCCAATTATGGAGAAACTATAGGTAATGTTGCTTCTCTTAAAAAATTTTCAAGAGGTAAAGGAGATCAATATACTTATATATCCAGACAAGCATTAAGATATAATATTGTAAATCAAATGGGGATTGATAATACTGCAGTAGATGTTGATAAATCAGTTATACAATTTGCACCAGATGCTACCATAGATAAGTATCCAGAAATAGATTTGTTTGGATATATGAAGACCTCTAAAGAACAAAAAACACGCTCAGCTATAGTTAGACTATCTCATGCAATATCATTAGAAACATTTAAAGGAGAACTGGATTTTCTAACAAATAAAGGATTATTTGACAGATATGTTAAACAAACAAATAAAAGCAATTTAAAAGGTGGAAGTATAGCTCAGAGTGAAATACACAGATCTTATTATTCATATACAATAACCGTTGACTTAGATAGGGTAGGAATAGATGAAAATGATGGTATAGAGATAGAAAATTCAGAGAAAGCAAATAGAACTGAAAAATTATTAGATACAATTAGATTTTTATATAGAGATATCAAGGGTAGAAGGGAAGATTTAAAGCCGCTTTTTGCTATAGGCGGAGTATATGACATTAAAAACCCAATTTTTCATAATGCTTTAGACGTCAAAGATAATAGAGTAGACGTGAATAGAATCAAAAGTGTTTTATACGAAGATATAAAAGATGATACTCATTGTGGCCTTGTTAGAGGAGTTTTTGATAATGATAATGAAATAATAGAGGAATTAAAAGCATTATCCATGCCTGAATTCTTTGATGTATTAAAGAAAGAGGTAAGGAGTTATTATGAAAGCAATTAGATTAATGCTATATCAGAATATGGTCAATTACCGAAAACCTACTAGTTTTCAGCTTAAAGAAACATACCCACTACCACCACCTTCTACAGTAATTGGCATGGTTCATAACTTATGTGGTTATACCGATTATCATGAAATGGATGTAAGTATTCAGGGAAAATATCATTCAAAAGTAAATGATTTATATACAAGATATGAATTTAAGAATACTGCGAAGTATGAAGAAGGAAGACATCATCTTGAGACAGGAGGATATGGGATATTCAGGGGAGTTGCAACAGTAGAACTGTTGACAGATGTTGATCTCCTTTTGCATATATTGCCAAAAGATCAGTCGATCGTCGAAGAAATCGAAAAAGCCTTTTTATATCCGAAAGAATATCCTTCATTAGGAAGAAGGGAGGATTTGGTTTTTATTAAAGAAGTTAAAGTTGTAGATGTTAATGAAGTGATACTAGAGGATTATATTAATTTACCTAAAGGATTTAGTGCATATATACCTATAGATCTATTGGATAGACAAGATGTTGTTTTGAAAAAAGAAATTAGCATAGCTGGAACCAGGTATAAACTCAATAAAAATTATGTATTAGCAGAAATGGGAACAAGAGGAGTTTTCAGAAAGTGGAATAAAGTCGATGTAGTTTATGGAAGTAATATTCAAGTCTTGGAAGAAGCAAAGGTGAAAATAGATGAAGACAATAATATAGTTTTTTCAATATAAAGCCCTAATTTTTAGGGCTTCATATTTCAGAAAGGAGGTTTATATGGAGAGAAAAGAATTTATAGCTAAAACTGATCCAGAAATAGAAACCATACAGCAACATACAGATAGGTTATTAGAAAACTTTAATATTCTCAAAAAATTATATCCAGACTTAAAAGTAGATTGGGATTTATTAAAACTAGCATGCCTTTATCATGACTTAGGAAAAATGAACAAAAAATACCAAGGTAGAATAAAAGGAAAGAAAGCAGAAGGAGAAATTCCACATGGATTCTTAAGTATTGCGTTTTTAGATACTAAAGAATTACGAAAGAAATTTTCAAGAAAAAAAATAAAAATTTTAGTAAATGCAATAGCTTATCACCATGAAAGGAATTTTAGATTTTCGGAACAAGATGAGATTGTAAGACAGGAAATTGAAAAATTAAAAGAAGAGATAAAATACTTTAATTATGATAAAATACCTAATTGCCAGGTTTATAAATTACCCAGTGCAAGATATATAGATGGCAGTAGAGTTACAGAAGAAGATGGTGAAGAGGTTTTTTATGAATATATATTAGTAAAGGGTCTTCTTAATAGAATAGATTATGCCTCTAGTGCACATGAGATGGTAGAAAGAAAAAATAATTTTTTAGAAGAATCTTTAGATAAAATGATGGATAAATGGAAAAAAGAAGGCAAAAGTGAGTCCTGGAATGAATTGCAAAAATTTATGATAAAAAACAGAGAAGAAAATGTAATAACCATTGCTCAGACTGGTATGGGAAAAACAGAGGCAGGTTTACTTTGGATAG
>JAAYKZ010000080.1 GCA_012522165.1 Clostridiales bacterium | reverse complement strand
GCTTCAGGTGAAATATGCCCAATAGAGGCTCCCCTTGTAGCTCCGGAAAATCTGCCGTCTGTAAGCAGGGCCACATCCTTATCTAGTCCCATGCCCGCAATGGCTGACGTAGGAGATAGCATCTCCTTCATACCTGGTCCCCCTTTAGGACCTTCATAGCGTATAACTACAACATCGCCTTTCTGAATTTTCCCTCCTAAAATAGCTGCAAAGGCCTCTTCCTCTGAGTTAAATACCCTAGCAGGACCTTCATGTACCATCATCTCTGGTGCAACTGCAGCCTTTTTTACCACTGCCCCGTTAGGTGCCAGGTTACCACGAAGTACTGCTATACCACCAGTTTCACTATAGGGATTGTCTATGGGACGGATTACATCGTAGTCCAATACTCTCACATTTTGAATATTTTCACTTATCTTTTTACCTGTTACTGTTATTAAATCCAGGTTTATTAGCTCCTTCTTGGACAGTTCTTTCATTACAGCCTGTACTCCTCCAGCTGCATATAGATCTTCTATATGATGATGTCCCGCTGGGCTTAACCTGCAAAGGTTTGGTGTTCTCATGCTCACTTGATTGATAATATCAAGATCTATTTCAATGCCTGCTTCATGGGCAATTGCTGTTAGATGCAGCACTGAATTGGTAGAACACCCAAGGGCCATATCCACCGTTAGGGCATTCTCAAAGGCTTTTTCCGTCATAATATCCCGTGGACGTATATCCTTTTCTACCAGCTCCATTATCTGCATACCTGCTTTTTTGGCCAATCTTATTCTTTCAGCAAAAACAGCAGGAATAGTTCCGTTGCCAGGCAGGCCCATACCCAATACCTCCGTTAAGCAGTTCATGGAATTGGCGGTAAACATACCTGCACATGAACCACAGCTGCGGCAGGCATCTTCCTCTATCTCATAAAGTTCTTCTTCAGTCATAATTCCAGCACTGACAGCACCTACCCCTTCAAATACAGAATTTAGATCTAGATCCTTTTTTCCTCTCCTTCCAGCCAGCATAGGTCCACCGCTTATTACTATAGAAGGAATATTAAGTCTAGCTGCAGCCATAAGCATGGCTGGTACAATTTTGTCACAATTGGGTATTAGCACCAGACCATCAAAGCCATGGGCCATTGCCATTGCTTCAATACTGTCAGCTATGAGTTCACGGGAGGCTAGAGAATAATTCATACCTACATGATTCATAGCAATACCATCGCATACCCCTATGGTTGGAAACTCAATAGGGGTGCCTCCTGCCATTCTAACACCACTTTTTACCGCTTCTGCTATGGTATCTAGATGTATATGACCAGGAACAATTTCATTTTGTGAGTTAACTATCCCTATGAGAGGTAACGCCAACTCCTCATTAGTATATCCCATAGCCTTAAACAAAGACCTGTGAGGTGCCTTTTCATAACCTTTTTTTACTCTATCGCTTATCAATAAGTTTCCCTCCATTCCAATGACATATATCACTCAACCTCCGGTTTGGAACGTGGAGGACAGTGTTTTCATCTTTATAATACTTTATGCTGCCCTTTTCCTCTTCCCAGACAGCTTTTTCTGCAGGGTATCCCAGGGCTATCACTGAGTCTATCTTTATATTCTCACCAATGTCTAATGCCTGTGCCAGCTTCTTGCGATCAACAGAGCCAAGCCAGCAGCTGCCTATCCCGTAACTCCAAGCTCCCAATAAAATATTCTGGACTGCTGCACCTATATCATGATTTGTGAAGGCTCCTTTTTGGCCAGTTACCAATACAATGATGTAGGCAACGGGCTTTTCTCCTTCTTTGGGGTCTCCTTCTGGTCTTATATATCTGGCCCAAATAAGAGTATCAAAAACCTTATCCAATAATTCCGGTTCATCTACCACTATATATTCCAGAGGCTGCATGTTCATAGCCGAAGGTGCCAGTCTTGCTCCATCAACTAAATCTTCAAGAATAGCTCTATCTATTCTATCTTGCTTGAATTTGCGTATGGTTCTTCTTCCTTTGATAATATCCATGAAATCCATGATTATTACCTCCATAAACTTATAATTAATTAGCTTGCCCTGATCTTCTCTCCCAGGCCTTCAAGAAAGGGTAGGGGTTTATGGCCTTTTCTCCTGCGCTGGACCAGCTATCCCTTTCATACATTCCAAAATGAAGATGGGGAGCAAACTGCCCGGTGGTGCCTTCTTCACCATAACCACTATCTCCAGCATAACCTATTACCTGACCCTTTTTTACCCTGTCCCCTTCCTCTAAGCCATCCTCATACCTAGAGAGATGAGCATAATAATAGTAGATGCCATCGTCTCCTCTTATGCCAATGCGCCATCCACCTAGCTCCAGCCAACCTTTTTTCTCTACTACACCATCGCAAACTGCAAGCAAAGGAGTTCCCATTTCGCACATAATATCTATGCCTTCATGATGGCGATCCCCGCCATAGGTTCTACTGTTACCAAAATCATTGGAGTAAGTATAGTCTACCTGGGCAACTGGAAATACTTTATCCTCATAGACTTCATTGATATATTGAAGGCGTTTTATCTCATACTCAACCCTTTTTATAAAATTAGGGTCATTGTTATATTCCTTTAGCTTTTCTCCCAACTCCTTTGGAGAAGTAATGCCCCTTAGATGAAGGGCTAACTGCTCCCCTCTACCTGGACTTATCTCCTCTGCCGAAATGTCTTCTGCTTTATCTATGGCCATAAGATAGTACCAGGGCACTCCTTGGGCTGCCTCAACATCAAAGTACATCTCCAAATGCTGGGGATCTACTTCGGCTAAACTGTAATTTGCATATAATCCCTTTTGTTGAACTTTATTTAGGATCGCTAAAATAACAAATATAATGAAAAGGGCAAGAAGGGGATAAAACCTTCTTCCGTTTATTCTATATCGCCTTCTTCTAGTTACCATCCTATACCTAACAGCTGGCATGACTATCACCTTCTTATGAATTGGAATCAATCACCTAGTGATAGTCTATTACTTTTTGGATGGTATTACAACACTTTTCCATATTTTTGCTTTACTATATTTCGCCTGCAATAAGCTCTCCCATTTTTTCGGTGCCTACTTGCTTCATGCCAGGCTGCATAATATCCCCGGTTCTATAGCCCATATCCAGCACTTTGGATACAGCATTCTCTATGTCCCTTGCTGCATCCTCCATGCCACCACTATGCCTTAGCATCATTGCCACGCTCATAATTGTGGCTATGGGGTTGGCCTTATCCTGTCCGGCTATATCAGGGGCTGAGCCGTGTACTGGCTCGTAGAGACCAGGATTCTCTTTCCCTAAGCTGGCAGAAGGCAGCATGCCCAAGGAGCCTGTAAGCATAGATGCCTCATCGCTCAAAATATCTCCAAACATATTTTCCGTGACTATCACATCAAACTGCTTGGGATTTCGTATAAGCTGCATTGCTGCATTGTCTACGTACATATGGTTTACGGTAACCTCCGGATAATCCTCAGCTACCTTTGTTACTACCTCTCTCCATAGCCTGGAGCTTTCTAAAACGTTGGCCTTATCCACGGAAGTTAGTTTTTTGTTTCGATTCATGGCTAGTTCAAAGGCTACTCTGGTAATTCTTTCTATTTCCTCAACACTATATATCATGGTATCCCATGCCTTTTGGGAGTTGCCTTGGCCAACCCTTTTCTTCTCTCCAAAATACAGTCCCCCTGTAAGCTCCCGAACCACCATGACATTTAGGCCATCTCCCAGCACCTCTTCCTTTAGGGTAGATGCCTCCTTAAGCTGGGGGAAAAGTATAGCAGGACGAAGGTTTGCAAATACTCCCAAGGCTTTTCTAAGGCCTAGCAATCCCGTTTCTGGACGAAGGTGCCCCGGGAGGTTGTCCCATTTTTCTCCTCCCACAGCTCCTAACAGCACTGCGTCACTTTTCTTACAGACCTTAAGGGTTTCCTCAGGAAGAGGAACCCCGGTCTCATCTATTGCTATACCACCCATTAAAACTTCTTCATAGGTAAATTCTACATTATATTTATTAGAAACTGCATCTAGTACCTTTAAGGCCTGCTTTATTATCTCTGGACCTATCCCATCTCCGGGAATAAGAGCTATTTTCATGACTATTCACCCTTTTCCTTTACGTAGTTTATAAGCCCCCCTGCCTTCATTATATCCTGCATAAATTCAGGAAAAGGCGTTCCTTGGTAGGTTTTACCCTTGGTTATATTGGTTATAACTCCGGTATATATATCTACAGATACCTCATCTCCATCCTCAATATCCTTAGCCGCTTCAGGACATTCCATTATGGGAAGTCCAATATTTATGGCGTTTCTATAAAAGATTCTAGCAAAGGTTTCAGCTATTACACAGGCAATACCTGAAGCTTTTATAACAGCTGGTGCATGCTCTCTTGATGAGCCACAGCCAAAGTTTTTACCAGCCACCATTATATCCCCGGGCTTTACCTTGTTGACAAAATCCTTATCCAAGTCTTCCATACAGTGAGCAGCCAGCTCCTCTATATTGCTGGTATTTAGATATCTAGCAGGGATTATGACATCTGTATCTATATTGTCTCCGTATTTTATGACAGTTCCTTTCATCATTTTACTACCTCCTCAGGGGATGAAATTTTGCCAGTTACTGCAGAGGCCGCTGCTACTGCAGGGCTGGCAAGGTAAACTTCGCTTTCTGGATGGCCCATTCTACCTACAAAGTTTCTATTGGTGGTGGCCACTGCCCGCTCGCCGGCTGCCAGTATTCCCATATGTCCTCCTAAACATGGACCACAGGTAGGTGTGCTTACGGCAGCTCCTGCTTCTATAAAGATCTCTAAAAGCCCCTCTTTCATAGCTTGTAGATAAATCTTTTGAGTAGCTGGGAAGATTATAGTCCTTACTCCTTTTTTGACCTTATTACCTTTTAAGATTTTTGCCGCTACCCTTAAATCCTCTATTCTACCATTGGTGCAGGAACCTATAACCACCTGATCAATAGGTATATCCCCTACTTCATCAATGGTCCGTGTATTTTCCGGCAGATGAGGGAAGGCAACGGTAGGCCTTAGGGTAGACAGATCTATCTCAATTACCCTAGTGTATTCTGCATCTTCATCAGCCTTGTAGATGGCATATTCTTTGGTGGAATGTTCTTTCATATATTCTATGGTTTTTTCATCTACCTCAAAAATTCCATTCTTGGCTCCAGCTTCAATAGCCATGTTGGCTATGGTAAATCTATCGTCCATAGATAATGATGCCACTCCAGGTCCAGTATATTCCATGGATTGATAAAGGGCACCATCAACACCGATCATGCCGATGATATGAAGGATCACATCCTTTCCACTAACCCATTTGGGAAGGCTGCCATTAAGAACAATTTTCATAGCCTCAGGCACCTTAAACCAGGCCTTGCCAATAGCCATACCAGCAGCCATGTCTGTGCTACCCACACCTGTTGAAAAGGCTCCCAAAGCTCCATAAGTGCAGGTATGAGAGTCAGCGCCAATTACCACATCCCCGCTAACTACCAAACCCTTTTCTGGGATGAGGGCATGTTCTATTCCCATCTCCCCTACCTCAAAAAAGTTCTCTATTTCTTTATCTCTAGCAAATTCTCTTATGAATTTGCACTGCTCTGCTGATTTTATATCCTTATTGGGAGTAAAATGATCCGGTACTATAGCAACTTTGCTCTTGTCAAATACTTCTTTTACACCGATTTTTCTAAATTCCTTTATAGCTACAGGACTGGTTATATCGTTACCTAGCACTAAATCTAGATCCGCCATTATAAGCTGTCCGGCTTTTACCTTATCTAGTCCTGCGTGTGCCGCCAATATTTTCTGTGTCATGGTCATTCCCATAATTCTCACTCCTTCTATAAATAAACTAAATCATTATGCCAGTTATATCTATCTTCATAATACCTATTAATCCAATACTAAATTGTGAAAAAACTAAACCTTCCCATATTACTCAGTTTTCTGAAATAGATTTGGAGAAAACTTGGATTTGTTTTCTCCAAATCAGTGATGAAGTGATCCTTCAATAGCCATTAGACAACATTATTTACCTCTTCACATTCATCCCCACTGCTGGCATTTCCATTTAAATATAGGAAATATTCAATTGAATCTACCAGGGCATCCCAGCTGGCCTCTATAATGCTAGTAGACAAGCCTACAGTGCCCCATACCCTTTTGCCATCTGTAGATTCTATATGAACCCTTACCTTTGCAGCTGTCGCTTGGGTAGTATCCAGTACTCTTACCTTATAATCTGTCAGCCGCATTTTCTTTAATTGAGGATAGAATATTTCTAGTGCCTTACGTAGGGCCTTGT
>JAAYKZ010000079.1 GCA_012522165.1 Clostridiales bacterium | reverse complement strand
GCAGCAAGGGCTCAGCGGTAACACAGCTTCAACAGCTACTAAAAGACAAGGGCTATCTAAAGGGCACAGTAGACGGTATTTTTGGCAATCAAACCTATTCCGCAGTGAGGTCCTTTCAAAAGGATGCAGGACTAGCTGCAGATGGAATAGTGGGCAGCAAAACTTGGGCAGCCCTCCAATCAGGAAATACTTCATCTAGGGGATCTAGCTCCAGTAGAGAAATAGGAAGTACAGAATTATTGAAAATAGGAAGCAGAGGTACAGCTGTATCCAATTTACAGCAACGGCTTAAGGATTTAGGATATTCAATTGGCAAAGTAGATGGTATATTTGGGTCTCAAACCCAAAATGCTGTAAAAGCTTTTCAGAAAGATAATGGCCTAGTTGCCGATGGTATTGCCGGACCTAAAACAATTGCAAAACTAAATAATCCAGATAAAAAAGCTTCAGACTCTACAAGTAATACTGGAAAGCAAGAAAGTGAATCAACGGAAGTTCAAATGCTTCATTGGTCGGAGGTAGACAAGCTGTGGCCTAGAGGTACATATGCAACCATTGTTGATTATGATACAGGTAAGAGCTTTAGAGCAATGAGGTCAGGAGGTTACAACCACGCTGACGTAGAGACCGCCACGGCAGAAGACACTGCAGTGCTAAAGAGTTTATATGGAGGAGCATTTTCTTGGAATAGGCGGGCTATAATAGTAAAAGTAAACGGCAAATCTATAGCTGCTAGTATGGCAGGTATGCCCCATGCTGGACGAGATGATAAGCCCAATAGGGCCATGGTATCTGATAGAAGTGGCGGATATGGCTATGGACAGAATTTGGATGCTGTAAAAGGCAATAATATGGATGGGGTCATTGATGTACATTTCTATGGAAGCAAGACCCATGGAACCAATAGAGAATGCCCCCAGCATCAGGCTCAAGTTAAAAGGGCAGCGGGGAAATAGGTTATATTGGTATCAACACCCTTTTCCATTACATATAATGATATGAGATTATATGTAATGGGCAGGTGAGAGGGGTGTATGGATATTATAGGCCTATTTTGGCCATGGGCTCCATGGGCCCAGAAGTGGAGATGCTACAAAGAATTCTTTATAGCATAGGCTATAACCCAGGGCCAATTGATGGGATATTTGGACCCTTGACAAGAAGTGCAGTAGTAAGATTTCAACTGGATAATGGATTGGTGCCCGATGGAATAGTGGGACCTAAAACTTGGGCAGCCATTGATCTAGTTTATCCATAGAATAAAAGCAGGATTGTACGTTTAACAATCCTGCTTTTTACATGTTTTTTATAACTATTGATATTAGCTGCTGATGCTGCTAACTACTGCAGGGCTTTTTGTATCAGGTCTATCCGTGAGAGAATACGCTGGAAGAGATAATCTACTAGTGTAATGGCAGTCATAGCTTCTACTACTATGACAGCTCTGGGAACTATAATAGGGTCATGCCGCCCCTTTACTACTATCTCTACATTTTTTCCCTGGGTGCGGTCAATACTTTGTTGTGGAATGGAGATAGAAGAGGTGGGTTTAATGGCTGCTCTAAAAACTATAGGAGATCCGTCACTAATTCCCCCTGTTATGCCACCTGCATGATTACTTTTCTTAAATACTTTGCCTTGGTTATCTACTTGCAAAGGATCGTTATTCTCTGAACCTGTCAGCTTGGCAGCCTTAAATCCACTGCCAAACTCCAATCCTTTGACGGCGCCAATGGAGAAAATGGCCTTAGCCAGTGCTGCATCTAATTTTTCAAAGGCAGGCTCCCCAACTCCTGGAGGCATGCCGTCTACAATACATTCTATAATTCCCCCAGCAGAATCACCTTTTTCTTTAAGTTGATCTAAAAACTCTTGAGCTTTAATAGCAGCCTCCTTATCAGGCATGGCCAGAGGATTATTGTAAATTTCATCTACATCAAAGTTAGAAGATTGGATTTGGATGTCTCCAATGGATAAGGTGTAAGCTAAGACGTGGATACCTAGAAAGCAGAGTATCTTTTTTGCGATGGCTCCAGCAGCTACCCGGGCAGCAGTCTCTCGTCCTGAAGAGCGACCGCCCCCCCTGTAATCCCTAAAGCCATACTTTTGATCATAGGCGTAATCAGCGTGTCACGGTCTGTAGATATCCTTTATATCCCCATAATCTTGTGAGCGCTGATTTTTGTTATATATGATCATGGAAATAGGAGTTCCCGTTGTTTTCCCTTCGAAAACTCCAGAAAGTATCTCTACCTTATCATCCTCAGAGCGAGGAGTTGCATAGGCTGAACGTCCTGGTTTTCGCCTATCTAGATCCCTCTGAATATCCTCCTCATTTAGGGGAATACCGGCTGGACACCCATCTACTACCACTCCCAGTGCAGGACCATGGGATTCACCCCATGTGGATATGGCAAAGTTTTTGCCCAATATTGACCCTGACATTGTTATCACCATCCATAAAAAATCGACTTAACAGATTTTAATCTCAAGTTAAAATTTTACCACAATAAGCAAAAAAATCAAATAAATAGATTTGTAGAATTTAATAGAGATATTATCTTTAATTAAAGATGGAGAAATGCTATCATTATCATAAGGAAGGGAGTGGTCTTTTGGTTCTGGGGATAGGGATAGATATAATCGAAATCCATAGGGTTGAAAAGGTCATGCAAAAGCCTAAATTTGTTGATAGAATTTATACTTCTGGAGAACAAAAATATTTGCAGACCCGAAACAACAACCCAAGCACTGCTGCCGGATATTTTGCGGCCAAGGAAGCAACTGCTAAGGCTTTGGGAACCGGTTTTGGAAAGGTTAAATGGACAGAGATTGAGGTAATTCGTGAGAAAAATGGCAGGCCAGGTATAAAATTGCACGGAAATGCAAAAATTGCTATGGAGAACATGGGAGGCAGCAAAATACTAGTATCCATATCTCATTCCAGAGACAATGCTATAGCACAGGTTATTATCTGTTAGGGGGATTTTATATGTATGTAACCACACCAGAGGAAATGAGAAAAATAGATAATAGGGCCATAGAAGAATTTGGCATTCCTGGTACAGTACTTATGGAAAATGCTGCTATTAGAACTGTGGACGTAATCCAGGAGCAATACCCAGCACTAATTGATGGAGGAAAGGTTATAGTATTGGCGGGATGTGGGAATAATGGTGGAGATGGACTTGCCATTGCAAGGCATTTGATGTTAAGGGGTGTTAAAACCCAAGTTTTTACTTTCTTTGCTGAGGACAAGTTTGCCGGGGATGCAAAGCTCAATCTGGATATATATAAGAGGCTGGGAGGGCACATTGAGCTGGTCACCTGTGAAGAGGATATAAAAAAACTGGAGCAGGGCATATGGCAGGCAAATCTAGTAGTAGATAGTATTATTGGAACCGGAATAGCCAGGGATATTGAAGGCTTAATCTATAAGTCGGTAGATATGGTTAATAAAAGCTCTACTCCAGTAGTTGCAGTAGATATCCCATCGGGTATTAACGGCAAAGACGGAAAGGTTATGGGAATTGCCATTAAATCTAAGCATACGGTATCCTTTGGTTATCCTAAGAGGGGGCATATACTCTATCCCGGACGGGAATACACTGGCAGGCTGCATGTAGTACCTATAAGCCTGCCCAAGGACAGTGCTCAAGCTATAGGGGTTAAAGCTTTTACCCTGGATGATGGAGAACTGGCTCAAAACTTAAAGGAAAGGCCTAGGCAGGGGCATAAGGGCACCTTTGGCAAGGTAGGGGTTATAGCAGGTTCCCTGGGCATGGCCGGTGCTGCTAGTCTAACCTCTATGGCCGCTCTTAGAGGAGGGGTAGGTCTTGTGACCTTGGCATGTCCTGCTAGCCTTGTGTCCATACTCCAAAGCAAAATGACTCAAGTTATGTGCTACCCCTTACAAGATAAACAGCAGGGTTACTTAACTGTAGATGCAATTCCTGCTCTTAAGGACTTTTTAAGGGACAAGGATGTTTTGGCAATAGGGCCAGGGCTTGGTTCAAAATGTGATGCTTTAGAAATTATTAGGTATATTTTTAGGGAATTTGATATATCCATAGTAATGGATGCAGATGCACTCAATCATATATCTAAGGATAAAAAACTACTTTCGTCCTATAGGGGTTCCATAGTAATAACTCCCCATCCTGGCGAAATGGCAAGGCTAACAGGAAAAAGTATTGATGAGATTGTAGTATCACCCATTGAAACGGCTGCAGCATTTGCAAAGGAAATGGGCGTTATTGTACTACTAAAAGGGGCTGCATCCGTAGTAGCTCATCCTGAAGGGAGTATTTATATTAACTTTTCAGGCAATGCTGGGATGGGTACGGGAGGCAGCGGTGATGTACTTACTGGATTGGTGGCTGCATTGATTGCCCAGGGCTATACACCTTATGAAGCAGCGGTTTATGGATGCTATATTCATGGAAGAGCTGGTGACTATGCTAGGGACAAATGGGGAGAAACTGGTATGGTTGCCGGAGATATACTAAATGAGCTGCCGTTGGTTTTTAAAGATCTTTTTTGCCTTAAAGAGTAATTTTGATTATCCGGGGGAGAGATGATGCAAAAACTTAGTAGGTCTACCTTGACACTAATGTTAATACTCTGCATTATGGTTGTAGCTGCTTGTAGTCAGAAAACCCCGGAGGAGATTTTTATTACAGCTCAAAATTCTCTAAATAGCCTGGAAAGCTATGCTGCTACCATTATCTACAGGGTTATAGATGGCCAGGAGAAGCGGGAGTATCGCTTTAAGCAATGGGTTACCATGCCTTCTTGTTTTAAAATACAGATATTAGATGAGGAAAATGGCATCGGGAAAACAATTGTTAGCGATGGACACAGGATGGTGATAGAAAATCCCAAGATAGGCGATTCATTGGAGTTTGAATTGGAGAGTTTAGAGCAACAGCGACCCCTGTTTATAGGTGATTTTCTTAGGTTATTTTGGATGGCTGAAGAAGTAGAAAAAAAGATCCATATAGATGAAGGTGTAGAGTATGTAATCTTCACCTGTTCTTTTTCCAATGCTGCCCTATCTAGGGGTAGCCTGGAATTGTGGCTCAGGTCACCTAAAATGGTTCCTACTAGGATGATAACCTATGATGAAAATAATGAGATTACCAGCATAATTCTATTCCAAGACTTTGATAGAAGCTGGAAACCCGATCAGGATTTTTACAAAACTGGCGATTTTGAAGTTTAATTTCATTGCCAAAATATATCTTTTGGGATATAATACAGAATATATGGTAAGCCTGAAAACTATCCATATATGCTAGGAGGTGCTGTCTTGGCTGAGCTTAAAAAGATATTAGTTAGTTTGCCCGACAGTTTGCTGCGTCAAGTTGATGAAATTGTAGCCATGGGGAAGAAAAACAGAAGCGAATTTATTAGAGAAGCCATGAGGCTATACATTAGAGAGAGACAGAAAATCGAAATACGTGAAAAAATGAAAAAAGGCTATGAGGAGATGGCAAGGATCAATTCGGAGTTAACAGAAGAAGGGGCTAATTCCGATATTGAGGCTTTGGAGAAGTATGAAGCAATTTTGACTGGACGTGAATAGTGTATGGTTAGGAGAGGGGATATATATTATGCTGATTTGAGTCCAGTAGTGGGATCTGAGCAGGGCGGTGTTAGGCCAGTATTGGTTGTACAAAACGATATTGGCAATAAATATAGCCCTACCGTAATAGTGGCTGCTATTACGTCCCAAATACATAAGGGGAAACTACCTACTCATGTTGAAATCAGTGCTTCTGATTATGGTTTACCCAAGGACTCTGTTATCTTGCTTGAACAGATCAGGACAATTGATAAAAAGAGACTTAAGGAAAAAATCGGATATCTTACCCCAGAAATGATGGAGAAAGTTAACGAAGGTCTCCAAATAAGCTTTGGATTGATTGACATATAATCAGATTGCATTTGATGCAATCTTTTTTTTGGTGTAAAATTCAAGTTAATAAAATATTTCTACTAACAAATGCTATTAGAGAGAAAATTTTATAGGATTGAGGAGTACATATGAAGAAAAGAGCTGAATATTTAGATTACCTATATATTGTATTAGGAACATTAATAACTAGCTTGGCATTTAATTTATTTTTAATCCCCCATAAGATTGCTCCTGGCGGCTTAAGTGGTATCGCTACAGTAATTTACTATGTCTCCAAAGGAAGAATTCCAGTAGGTGCCACTATGCTTGCCCTTAACGTGCCATTGTTTATTATAGGCATAAAGGAGTTGGGAGGAGGCTTTGGTCTTAAGACTCTTTTATCCACATTCTTACTATCTTTTTTCATAGATGTTGTAAAAGTACCGTCAATAACCCATGAGCCTATACTAGCTTCCATATATGGGGGAGTAGTTATGGGTATAGGCTTGGGTATAGTTTTTAGAGGAAATGCTACAACTGGAGGAACCGATTTATTTGCCAAGATAATACATAAACATTTTCGTTTTGTAGGAGTAGGCTGGGTGCTTTTTGTGGTAGATTCCCTGGTGGTTTTAACTGCGGCTATAGTTTTTGGTCCTACCTTAGCTTTATATGCATTGGTCTCCCTATATTTAGGAAGTAAACTTATTGACCTTATATTAGAAGGTGCTCATTCCGCCAAGGCTTTTCTCATCATTTCAAATCACTCTAAAGAGATTGCCGATAGGATTATGAAGGAGCTGGATAGAGGAGTTACTCTACTTCATGGAAAAGGGGCATATACTATGGAAGAAAAGGATGTTATAATGTGTGTTATAGACAGGCTTCAAACTGTAAAACTAAAAGAAATAATCAACGAAATTGATGCCAGGGCATTTGTTTTAGTTGCAGACGTTAGGGAAGTTATGGGAGAAGGGTTTTCTTTAGAGCAATGAATAAATTAACCTATTGTGCTAGTTCAATAATTGTTACTATATAAAAATTATATTATTAATGTACTAGGG
>JAAYKZ010000078.1 GCA_012522165.1 Clostridiales bacterium | reverse complement strand
CTGTATGTTTAGGGTTTTGGATATCTATATCATACAGGATTTCTCACTATGGTTCTACTATTTTTTAGGTGTTGCATTTAATTTTACAATGAACCTAAATATTATAATGTACTAACTATTCATGTTATCATTTAATTACATCTATTACCTTTCGCAATATAACATTGATATAATTTTTACTTGCTGCTAAAATGGAATTATATTTCCATTTTAGAAAAAGACAAAATATAATACAAATAGTGGAGGAATATGATGACAATTACATTTCAAGACTTTGTATACCAATTTATTACAACACCCCCATTATTTATAATAACAATACTAACCTTAGGAGTTATTTTGGTTAATGGTTGGACAGATGCACCAAATGCTATAGCAACTTGCATTTCAACACGTTCTATTAGTCCAAGGAAAGCAATAATTATGGCGGCTATTTTTAATTTTTTCGGTGTTTTAATTATGACTATCATTAATGCAACAGTTGCACAGACAATCTATAATATGGTTGATTTCAGAGGAAATACTCATGACTCTTTAGTGGCACTGGCTGCTGCTATGTTTGCAATTGTATTATGGGCAACTTTAGCATGGGTATTTGGGATTCCTACTAGTGAAAGCCATGCTTTAATAGCAGGACTTTCAGGTGCTGCAATAGCTTTACAAGGCGGATTGTCAGGGATAAATATGGATGAATGGATTAAAGTAATATATGGTATATTGATGTCTACCGTTTTAGGATTTGGCTTAGGATTTATAACGGTGCGTTGTGTTGAATTTTTGTTTAAAAGGGCAGATAGACGTAAAACAAATCCCTTCTTTTCCAACGCACAAATAGCAGCAGCGGCATCCATGGCCTTTATGCATGGTGCACAGGATGGACAGAAATTTATGAGTGTTTTTATGTTAGGTATATTTCTAGTAAGAGGACAGGGAGAAGTGACTAGTTTTATAATCCCTGTGTGGCTGATGATTCTTTGCTCTATGGTTATGGCGCTGGGTACCTCTATTGGAGGTTATCGCATAATAAAAACAGTTGGCATGGGAATGGTGAAACTAGAAACCTACCAAGGTTTTTCCGCTGATATGGCTGGTGCCTTAAGCTTATTAGTTGCTTCAATCTTTGGTATACCTGTTAGTACAACTCATACAAAGACAACAGCTATAATGGGTGTCGGTGCTGCAAAAAGGTTATCTTCCGTCAACTGGAATGTGGTAAAAGAAATGGTTGCAGCATGGATATTGACATTTCCAGGATGTGGTATGGTCGGATATATAATGGCTTTAATTTTTATGAAATTATTTTAAAAGAGGAGGATAAATCTTGTTTAGTAGAAAAAATAATGATTTTGATTATTTTAAGGCTTTTATCAGTCTATCAGAATATTCATTGAGAGCAGCCCATTTCTTAGTCGATTCTTTACGGGAATTTGCTCGACAAAAATTAGAGCAGAGAATAAGAGAAATGCATGATATTGAGAACTCTGCAGATCTATCAAAGCACAATTTGATTAACAAACTCGCTAGAGAATTTTTACCGCCTATTGAAAGAGAAGATATTGTAAATCTGGCTGAAAAAATAGATGATGTAACAGATTTTATTGAGGACGTATTGCTTAATATTAATATATTTAATGTACAATCCATACCAAAACAATTACTAAAATTTGCAGATATTATATTGGAATGCTGCAAATTTATGAAGCAGGCACTAGAAGAATTCGAACATTTTAAAAAATTTAAAAAGCTACATAATATATTCATTGAGATTAATAACTTAGAAGAAATAGCGGACAAGCTTTACATAAATGAAATGAAAAATCTTTATAGAAATACTACTAATCCTGTGAAATTAATTATATGGAGAGACTTGATAGAAAGCATGGAAAAATGCTGCGATGCCTGTGAAGATGTAGCAAATATCATAGAAACTATTGTAATGAAAAATATGTAAATCTATTTTTCTTGACCAGATTAGCCAAAGTGCTAATTTATCAATTACTATTATTTTTATCAAATATATTCAATCAAAATAATGGATTAATTACGGAAAAAGACTGTGGATAAGGGAAGCAATTCTTCCATTATCCACAGTCTTTTATTATATATTCTATCGAGGTAAATAAAAGTCAAATGGATTAGATAAGTAGATATTACTGATATTAAGTAGAGAGGGTAAAGACTCTTTCATCTGTAATACTTAGGTTTAGAAAAGAGCTAAATTTATATAAATTTTACTGTCATATTAAAGAAGTTGTCCTAATATATATAAAATCAGTATCTGAAAATAGATACTACATATATTTACGAAGATATTTGCTAATGAGTTTGTGGAGGGATGTCCATGGATAGTGCTTTAAGAGAGACACACCAGATACCTATTGGTTATAATGGCTTGTCTGAAAAGGAAGCAGAGAAGCGATTACTTGAATATGGTCATAATGAGTTAATGGAAAGGAAAAAAGCATCAGCAATATCCATATTTTTTTCGCAATTTAAAGATTTTATGGTTATGGTGCTGCTAGCAGCAACTTTAATTTCCTTTTCTCTTGGGGAGACAATGGATGCCATAGCGATAATAATAATTGTAGTCATGAATGCCGTCTTAGGCTTTATTCAGGAATATCGTACCGAAAAATCCTTAGAGGCATTAAAAGATTTGTCTGCGCCTCATGCTATTGTAATCAGGGATGGAAAAGAAAAGGAAATTCAAGCACGGGAAATAGTGCCAGGAGATCTAATTATCTTAGAAGCAGGCCATATTGTACCAGCTGATTGCTTGCTAATTGAAGGATTAGGAATTCAGGTTAACGAATCCATTTTAACAGGGGAATCTGTGGCTGTAGAAAAAGTTCCAGCTCAAAACCATGATAAAAAAGACAAATTGTTTATGGGAACAACCCTGACTGCAGGAAGAGGGAAAGCTATTGTAATAGCTACTGGAATGAATACAGAAATGGGAAGTATAGCCCATATGATTCAAAGTGTAGAAGGAGAAAGCACACCTCTTGAAAAAAGGTTAGATAGGATAGGTAAGCAATTGGTATATATTTGTCTAGGAATATGCGGGGTTATTTTCCTATTGGGCATCTATAGAGGTGAATCTTTTTATGCAATGTTGTTATCAGCAACAAGCTTAGCCGTAGCAGCTATACCCGAAGGCCTACCAGCTATTGTTACAGTAACATTAGCTTTAGGAGTTCAGAGAATGTTGAAACGAAATGCGTTGGTACGTAAACTTCCCGCTGTAGAAACTCTAGGCTGCACCAATATAATATGTTCTGATAAAACTGGTACACTAACTGAGAATAAGATGACTGTAACGAAAATCTATGCCAATGGCCAACTTGTGGATATGAGGGATGTAGACTATAGCAGTCAAGCAAAAAGAAGTGCTACACTAAGGCAACTCTTAATAATTGGTGCCCTCTGTAACAATGCTGAATACAAAGGTGAAGAAATAATAGGCGACCCTACTGAAGCAGCTATATTAGCTGCATCTGAACTAGGTGGCTTTGGTAAAAAAATTATAAGTGAATATATACGAATTGGTGAAATTCCCTTTGATTCCGATAGAAAACGTATGAGTGTAATATGTAAAGATAAAAGTGGAAATATTTATGTATTTGTAAAGGGAGCACCTGACATAATATTAGGACTTTGTAATAAAAAATTAGATAACAACGGCCTGTCCATTATGAATCATAGTGAAAAAAGAAAGGTTATGGCTATTAACGAAAAAATGGCTGGTCAAGCATTACGAGTTTTAGGTTTTGCATACAGGAAACTAGATTTTATTCCACGAAACCTTGGAGATACAGACATAGAAAAAAATCTTATCTTTGTAGGTTTAGAGGGCATGATAGATCCACCTAGACCAGAGACTATCGAATCAATAAAAAGTTGCTATCAAGCTGGTATAAAACCTGTGATGATTACCGGAGATCATAAATTAACCGCAATTGCCATAGCCAAACAAATAGGCATGAAACTGAATAAAAATGATGTTTTAACAGGTAAAGAAATTGAAGCCATGAATGACAGAGAACTAGAGAGAAAAGTAGAATCAGTTTCCGTTTTTGCAAGGGTATCGCCTAGGCACAAATATAGGATAATCCAAGCTCTAAAGAAGAATCCAAAAAATATAGTGGCTATGACAGGAGACGGTGTAAATGATGCACCGGCTCTCAAGGAAGCTAATATAGGAATAGCTATGGGTAAAAGTGGAACCGATGTGGCTAAAGAAGCCTCATCTATGGTGCTGCTAGATGATAATTTTGCTACAATAGTAGGGGCCATTAGGGAAGGGAGAATAATTTACGATAATATAAGAAAATTTTTGCGTTATTTGCTTGCATGTAATTTAGGAGAAATAGTAGCTATGGCTGTTGCAGCTATTTATGGTATGCCTGTTCCCCTAATTCCAATACAGATATTATGGATCAATCTTGTAACTGATGGCCTACCTGCTTTAGCTTTGAGTGTAGATCCCCCAGATAGCAATATAATGAATAGACCTCCCCGAAAAAGCAATGAAAGTATCTTTTCTAGGGGATTAGGAACCAGGATCCTTATATCTGGCTCATTAATTGGTGGTAGTACTATTACTGCTTTTATGTTAATAATATATCTAACCAATGGAAATCTAGAAATGGCTAGAACTGTGGCATTTGCAACTTTGATAATGGCGGAACTCATTTATGCTTTTGAAAGCAGATCTGAATATGGAGATGTATGGGAGGCAGGCTTGTTTGCAAATAAGTATTTGTTTTTTGCTGTACTATCATCATTTATCCTTTTACTTTTAGCAATATATAATCCTTTTTTATCTTCAATTTTGAAGACAGAAGCATTAGGTATTAGCGAGTGGATGATAGTCCTAGGATTCTCTCTTTTAGAATTTGCCGTAACTAGTTTTATATATTAGTGTTTGTTGACTACTGCTAGTTATAAAAAATATAAAATTTATCTGTTGTGCCAGTTCAGTTATACTAGTTCAATAGTTATCATTCATTTAAGTAAATAAAACAAAAAGTCCTCTTTTCTTAAGAGGACATTTTTGTACCACAGTAGGGACAGAAGATGTAATTGGGTTCAATATTAGCCCTGCAGTTAGGGCAAGTTTTATATGGATAGTAGGTATTTAGGGGCTCTAAATGCTCATTTAAGATTTCAGGATTATGTCCCTTATCATATAGCCTGCCTATATTAGGATCAAGTTTATAAACACTATTACAGCAGGCAGTTTTTACAAAATATCTTGTATTCCATTTGAATACAGGTATAAAAAATATATGGAAATATGAGTAAGTCTTAAATATTTCAAACCGAGTAAACCCGCCACATGATGGACATACAGCATTATTATATGTATCCATATATTTTTCTGATTGATTGATTCCAAATATACCAATGAAAAACATGAGCTGTCCCCTTTCTCAATATTATATCCCTTCCAATTAAGTACATAATTAATTGGAAAGTACATAGTATTATAAAAACAAGTCAACAAACTGAAAGTTTACAGTATCTACTAATCCTTTGTTGGTAAGCCTTAATTCTGGTAATACTGCTAGAGCAATTAAAGCCATGGTCATAAATGGAGAAACCATATTACAGCCAAGTTCTTTCCAAGCTAGATCTAACTCTTCTACTTTTTTTGCCACCACATCAGCCGGTTCTTGGCACATAAGCCCAGCAATAGGCAAGGGAAGAAGGGCAATTACTTGTCCATTTTTTACGGCAACCATACCTCCACCAACCTTAGCTAATGTATTACCAGCCAAAGCCATATCTTCATCGTTTGTGCCTAAAATCAAGAGATTGTGCGAATCGTGGGCAACGGTAGATGCTACTGCTCCTTCCTTAATACTAAATCCTTTGACAAATCCTTTTCCCATAGTGCCGGTACCACGATGCCTTTCTACAACAGCAGCTTTTATTATATCCTGACTTGTATCATTCAAAACAACACCTTTTTCTACGGGAAGATCAGCTTCTTTTGCATAAGTGCCCACCTTTGCTTCCACAACTTCTATTACTCTAACCCTAGCCTGATTCATTTTAGGATTAGGTGCATCAATGATAAAATCTTTAGCTTCTAATTCTTTTGAAAGATTAACGGTGTTTTTAGCTGCGCTTGGATATTGCACCTTAGGAATCTCTACTAACATATTACCCGTCTCAGCTACAAGCTCTCCGTTTACAATAACTTTTTCAACTTTGACCTTAGTAAGATCACTTATAAGAAGGATATCCGCCCATCGTCCAGGTGAAATAGTACCAAGATCCTTGTCCACACCAAAACATTGTGCTACATTAATGGTTACCATTTGAATAGCAGTTATAGGATTTACCCCTTCTTCAATGGCTCTTCGTACCACATGGTCTAGATGCCCTAAAGTAATCAGCGTATTAGGATGGGTATCATCACTTACCAATGTCGCGTATCGAGTATCAATAGA
The DNA here is from genome assembly GCA_012522165.1 of Clostridiales bacterium. Lineage (GTDB taxonomy): Bacteria > Bacillota > Clostridia > Caldicoprobacterales > UBA3941 > JAAYGY01. The sequence continues at coordinate 620 of JAAYKZ010000078.1, read as the reverse complement.
ATTTTCAGTAATGCTTTTAATGGTTTCCTTTACATCATGCCAGGCAGAACCTTCTCTTAGCTGTGCATACATGCCTAAACGCATTTTTTCCAATGCATCTTCAGCTCTTACCGACTCATGACAGCATCTAATACCGGGGGCAATATAGGCATTTAGATCAGCACCAGTTTCTTGAATGGAAAAATGCCCAGTCACTATTTTGTTTGCTTCTAAAGTAGCTTGTAATTCCTGATGTATAAAATCATCACCATAAATAACGCCCGGGAAGTTCATCATTTCTCCGAGACCAATAACTTCATCCCATTTCATAGCTTCTCTAATATCCTCTGGTCCTATAGATGCACCAGTATCCTCAAATCCTGGAGCCGCAGGGACACAAGAAGGCATGGCTACATAAGTCCTTAAGGGAAGGGAACGACTTTCCTCGATCATTAATTTAATTCCTTGCATTCCCAAAACATTGGCTATTTCATGGGGATCCATGAAAATAGTAGTTGTACCATGAGGCAATACTGCACGGGCGTATTCTCCCACAGTCATCATACTGCTTTCCACATGGATATGCCCGTCCATAAAGCCTGGGGAAATATAGTATCCTTGAGCGTCGATAACCTCTGTAT
>JAAYKZ010000077.1 GCA_012522165.1 Clostridiales bacterium | reverse complement strand
ATATAATATCTACCTCCTATCTGATTTTTATGTGGGCTTTATTCAATTTTCCCTTCATCTAATCCTAAAAATCCTCCATCACCCATAAACAGAAAAAGCAAAATTATTATAATAAGTATTGTAATATCGTCTCCCTTTCCGTGACCCTTTCCAAAATCTCCGAAACCATCATCACCTAATAGTAACAAGATAAGTAAAATCAAAATAATAAAGGATTCATCAAACTTTCCTCTACCATATCCGCTTGTGCTGAATCCGTATCCCATGCCAACACCTCACTTTAATTTATTAAGTACAAAGGATACTTTCATACTATTCATGGCCTATAGAAAGTGTGATTGCAAAAACAAAAATGCTGTTCCTCTTTGAAAAGGAACAGCACCTCAGTTTACTCTTCATCAACTGCTTCACTAAAGAATCCTATTCCATTATTATTAAAGAATAACACTACCAAAAGCAGGAAGAAGAATAACAATTCATCTCCATTATCAAAGCAGCCTGAATTGCAGAATATAATTACCAACAATAGGAAGAAAAACAGCAAAGAATCATCTCTTCCTTTATTGGAGCTAAATCCGTAACCCATATTTTCACTCCTCCCCAAAACAGATGTAATTAACTTCACTATATACTATGCTAATTGATTTTTTTGTGTGATAGGACATGAAAGGCTTTTTCACCTTTTATGCCTTACTTCATATTATAGTTACATAAGCATTTATGGGTTCTATTTAAATACATATAAAAATAAAATGGAGGTTGTCCTATGGGTCATAATATTGACGAGAGAGAAATAAGGAAGCTACTTGAAAAATATAAAAATGCGAAATTCCTCCATAACGGCAGATCTTTAGAAGAAGGGATCGATTGCTTGGGTTTTGTTATTCTTTTTTATAGAGAATTAGGAGTTGAGCTCCCAAATGATGATGGTAAACCTATAGAAGAAGACTGGTACAAGACGGATCCAAACCGCTATATTAGAGCTATAAAAAGGCTAGGTTTTAAGGAGGTTAAATATCGAGATCTGCGTCCTCTTGATTTGGTCTACTTTGCTATTAGCAGAAATATAATTACCCACACCGGAATAATGATAAATGACAAAGAATTTGCCCATATGTCCCCAAACAAAGGATTTCTTATAAGTAAACTGGAAAGAGGTTGGTTAGCTAGAGCTCGCGGAGCTGTTAGGGTTATAGAGTAATTATTATGGCACATTTATCCACAACCCTTTTTGTTTTTTATTTTTTTTAATAAGTTTTTCTAAAGGGTTATCCACACAATTAACAAAACATCCGCGTATAGCGGATGTTTTATCAATGGGATAATTTCTCGATCCCTATTTCTATTCTCTTTAAGGATTCTTCTTTACCTAATAATATTAGAAGATCAGTGCCTCCCCCCGGAGATGCAGGTTTTCCTGACAGGGCTGTACGTATAGGCCACAGCATTTGGCCATTTATTATGCCCATTTCCTTAATTGTATCAAAGAGAACTTTATGGACAGTTTCCTCATTCCACTCTTCTAATTCACTTAGAACTTCATGTGCCTTCTTTAAATTTTCCAAGGAATTTTCATGGGTGGTTTTCATTTTCTTGTGGATAAATAAATCAATATCATAATCCGGTAGCTTATCTATAACATCCACATGACCTTCTATATCTTCCAAAGCTTCTACTCTGGTGTGAAGGAGCTTACTCAGT
>JAAYKZ010000076.1 GCA_012522165.1 Clostridiales bacterium | reverse complement strand
GGCAATACTTAACGGTAATATTAATATACCTATTATCATTATTACCCTAATATTTGGGGGGGTGGCTTATGGTTGCTATGTTCTTAGAAATAACCAGCGTATAGAGTATGACTACACCTTCACCAACGGAATTTTGGATATTGCCAAGGTAATTAATAATACCAAGAGAAAAAGATTATTATCAACTGATGTTAGGGAATTTGAGATAATGGCACCAACCAGCGATGAGGGATTTCTGAGAATGCTGAACCATAAGGGCATAGAGCAGAAATTTAATTACTTTTTAAATCGCGGGGGCGGTCTGTATTATGCTGTGTTTATGCATGAAGGTAAAAAGTCATTATTAGTCTTTGAACCTAGTGATATGTTGGTTCAGTTAGTAAAGATATACAATCCTAGAAATGTAAAAACTAGGTAGCTATTATGTCCCCCTTTGAACTTTGGGGGATTTTTTATTGTTCCCATGCTTAAAATATAATTTGTAATATCGACGATTAAGGGATAAAATATAGGATAGCAAAAAAAGGAGAGCTAAGATGAAGCATCAAATATATTTGGATAACGCAGCTACTACTCAAGTGCTGCCAGAGGTAGTAGACGAAGTGATTAGATGTTTGACTAAGGATTTTGGTAATCCATCTTCACTGCATCGTCTTGGATTGCAATCTGAACGTAAAATGAAGCAGGCACGAAAAATAGTGGCTCAGCTAATACAGGTACCACCTGAAGATATTATCTTTACCTCAGGGGGAACTGAATCCAATAATCTTGCTATATTGGGAACTGCTAGGGCTAGAAAAAGATATGGTAACCATTGTATTACCACAGAAATAGAACATCCTTCTATTCTAAATACATTCCGATATTTGGAGCAGGAAGGCTGGAATGTTACCTATTTACCTGTAGATAGCTACGGTGTTGTTAGCCTCGAAGATCTAAAAAAAGCTCTGAGAAAAGATACTGTACTTGTTAGTATTGCCCATGTTAATAATGAAATTGGTTCAGTCCAGCCTGTAAAGGAGACAGGATTGTATTTAAAGGGCAATTATCCTGAAACAATTTTTCATATTGATGCTGTTCAATCCTTTGGCCGTTTGCCTATTAGGCCATTGGAATGGGGAATTGATTTACTGAGTATAAGTGGTCATAAGATTCATGCTCCTAAAGGTATTGGTGCTTTATATATAAAAAAGGGTACACCCATTACCAGCCTTCAATGGGGAGGAGGACAAGAGCTAGGTGTGCGTAGCGGAACAGAAAATTTACCTGGCATAGTAGGGTTTGGTCGGGCAGCCCAGTGGATAAAAGAAAAGATATCAGAAGACGAAAATTATATTAGTGGAATGAAGATAGAGTTAGCCAATGAAATTGCCAGGGAAATTCCAGAAGTGGTTTTTAATGGACCTAAACCTTCTGAGGGGGCACCTCATATTTTGAATTTTAGCATTCCTGGTGTAAGAGGAGAGACTCTGCTTCATGTTTTGGAGTCCTATGGAGTGTATGTAAGTACGGGATCAGCTTGTTCGTCACGAAGTGTTAAGACAAGCCATGTTCTAAAGGCAATAGGAGTATCTCAACAAGTGGCTGAAGGTTCTATACGCATTAGTCTATCCTATTTGAATAACCACGATGAATTATCACAAGTCCCTCAAATTCTAAGAAAATCTGTTGATCAGGTAAAAAGGTTTACTAGGAGGTAAGACCAATGGAAAGATTGATCTTGGTAAGATATGGTGAAATATATCTGAAGGGTCAAAATAGACCCTTTTTTGAAAAAATGTTAATTAACAATATAAAAAAGACTTTGGAGCCCTTTGGCAAACCAAAAGTATACAAGGCTCAGGGAAGGATTTATATAGAAAACCTTAAGGTTGAAGGGATAGTACTAGATCGCTTATCCAAAGTATTTGGCGCTATAGGAATAAATCCAGCTTGGAAGACTGATAAAGATTTAGAAGCTATTCAGGCCATGGTAAAGGCTGTTATGGAAGATGCTTTAGAAAAAGCTACCAAGGAAAACTTGACCTTCAAGGTAGAATCCCGCCGTGCTGATAAGACTTTTCCCATGAATTCCATGGATTTAAGCAGAAAAATGGGAGGGTTTATCCTTAAAAACTTTCCCGGCTTAAAGGTAGATGTACACAATCCAGATATAAAAATCAATCTGGAGATTAGGGAACATGCTTATGCTTATCATGAAAATATTCCTGGTGCTGGGGGAATGCCAGTAGGCACCAATGGAAAGACAGCGCTTCTGTTGTCAGGAGGAATTGACAGCCCAGTAGCAGGATGGATGATTGCTAAACGAGGAGTAAGATTAACAGCCGTTCACTATCACAGCTTTCCATATACCAGTGATAAGGCCAAGGAGAAGGTAATAGATCTATGTAGGCTATTAACAGAATATTGTGGACCTATAAGGCTTCATGTGGTTCCTTTTACTGAAATACAGCAGGAGCTTTATGAAAAATGTCCCGATGGGCTTCTTACAATCCTAATGAGACGGTTCATGATGAGAATTGCTGAGAGAATTGCAAAAAAAGAAGGAGCTCAGGCGCTTGTTACTGGGGAGAGCATAGGGCAAGTAGCCAGCCAGACCCTAGAGGCATTGGCTTCAACTGATGATGTAGTAACAATGCCAGTGTTTAGACCCCTTGTTGGATTGGATAAAAATGAGATAGTAGAAATATCTAAGAAGATAAACACCTACGAAACCTCAATATTACCCTATGAGGACTGCTGTACCGTATTTGTTCCCCGACATCCCGTTACCAGACCAAAATTGGAGAAGGTAAGGCAGGCTGAAACCTTGGTAGATGTAGAGGCCTTGATTGAAAGAGCTTTAGAGGATGTTGAAGTCTACGACCTGTAACCAAACCAACCTATTGTGCTAGAAAGAAAAGATTGGAACTAGCACAATAGGTTTTTATTTAAGCACCTGCTATCAATATAAATAGAATCTTTTAGGATTTAGAAGGAATTTAGAAGATTTTGGAGAATATTAAATATTAAAAAATATTATACAATTTAGAGATTAAGCAAAATGCAGTGTGATGATAATGAGG
>JAAYKZ010000075.1 GCA_012522165.1 Clostridiales bacterium | reverse complement strand
GCTTATTCCTTATCTGCAGGAGGTCCCATTGTTAACCCTAGTTTAGAGTGTCTTATTCTTACTCCAATATGTCCTCATTCTCTAAACGCAAGGTCAATTATAACTAATAGTAACGATATTGTTGAGATTGAAGTAATGAGTCAAGACCGCAATATTACCTTGACAGCTGATGGACAAGCCGTAACAACTTTATTTGCTGGTGATAAGCTTTTGGTCAAAAAGGCTGATATTTATGTAGAATTGTTGCGAACCCAAGACCAGAATTTTTTTGATTTACTTCATGAAAAAATAGCAATATAATTAAAATACATAAGAATAATGGAGGTATTGTCGAGATGAAATACAACCGCCATTCTAAAATACTGGAAATTATCGAAAAAAAAGATATCGAGACTCAAGAGGAGTTAGCCGAAGAGCTGCGTAAAGAGGGAATAAACGTCACTCAAGCCACCGTTTCTAGAGATATTAAGGAACTTCGCTTGGTTAAAGTGTTGGCTCCTTCAGGCATTTACAAATACGCTGTTATTGACAAAAATAATATGGATATTTCCCCCAAATTGATTCGAGTATTTGCAGAATCAGTATTATCAATTGATTATGCTAATAATTTAATAGTGATAAAAACCCTTGCTGGTAGTGCACAGGCAGCTGCATCGGCTATAGATGCTCTTAATTGGAAAGAAATAGTAGGCTGTATTGCTGGTGATGACACTATTATGGTAGTTGTTCGGGAAAATGAATCTGTAAGAGAGGTTATAGATCGTTTTAATCAATTAATACGGGGTTAGCCAGCTTGATTTTAGGATGCAAAAGATAGTCCAAGTAAACGGGTATAGGGGGGCTGTCATATGCTCATACATTTATCGGTGAAAAATCTTGCCTTAATAGATCAAATCAATATGGATTTTGATAAAGGATTAAATATCCTAACCGGCGAAACAGGCGCTGGTAAATCCATTATTATTGATGCAGTCAACTTAATTTTAGGAGACAGAGCTGATAGGGATTTAATACAAACAGGCAAGGAGTATGCTTTCGTAGAAGCTGTTTTTGATATATCCAAACATTCACATATTGCTCAAATATTAGATGAGTTGGGTATAGAAATGGAACAAGACGGTAGTTTGTTAATAGTCCGAGAATTATCTGTTAGCGGAAAAAACATATGTAGAATTAATGGTAGAATAGTTACTCTTTCCGTATTAAAAAATCTCAGTAGGTACCTAGTTGATATTCACGGCCAACATGAGCATCAATCCTTGCTTAGAGTTGAACAACATGGGGAACTGTTGGATATGTTGGGAGGAACTAAGATTGCAAAGTCCAAGGAGAAGGTACGAGAGATATATAATTCATGGAGGGACATTCATAGAAAAATAAAAAATCTTTCTCATTTAGGAACGGATGGCGAGAGGCGTAAAGATATTCTACAATATCAGATTAATGAAATTGAGAGTGCTAATTTGAGAGAGGGCGAAGAAGAGGAATTAACTCGTGAACGAAACAGATTAATTAATGCTGAGAAGATTATCAATACTGTAAACTC
>JAAYKZ010000074.1 GCA_012522165.1 Clostridiales bacterium | reverse complement strand
GGGCAGGATTCATAGTTGCTGCTTTATTGACAAATCTCTAATCATTTTATACACTAAAATTAAACAAATTGCTAGTTAAAGAAAGGAGGAATTTTTTTAATAGCAGTTTTTTTGATTAATATGTTATACATTTAATTAATTACTTTGTCATAAACGGTGGATTGTGCATAAAATATATATAGGAAGAGTTGTATATAGTTAACTGAATAGTTACTTAGCATTAAACAGAGAACATCATTTAAATAGTACAGTAACTGGACAGGTATAAGATCTACACGGCCAAATTAATCACTTCGTATATTACTGACATGCAGGGATTATAGCATCACTGTTTTTACCATTGTGCTCTCTACTAGATGTACAGGGCTTTTGTCTTTTGCTTAATAATCTGATAGGACTACGTGACATAGTGCATATTTAACTGAAATGGAAACCCAGGGAAATGACAGTATTGAATATTATTAGTTAGTAATCATTATAACTGTCCTAGTTAAATTTTATAAATAAGGGAGAAGGATATAATGATTATTACAATAGTCAATGATACATTTGGGATAAACAACAATGGAACAACCATTTCAGCCATGCGCTTTTCAAAAGCGTTAGTTGAACGGGGTCATAGGGTTCGTATCGTTGCTTGTGGCGATCCTGATAATAGCGGTATTGATCCTGAACATGGCTATGAGTTGTTTTATGTTCCGGAGCTTGTTGTACCAATTGCCAGTAAGCTAGCCCATAAGCAGAACACTTTATTTGCTAAACCAGATAAGTCTGTATTGGAAAAAGCTATTAAAGGGGTAGATATAGTTCATATTTACCAGCCTTGGCCTCTAGGTTTTCAGGCGGAAAAGATAGCTAGAAAGCTGGGTGTGCCATGCATAGCTGCCTTCCACATTCAACCGGAAAACATAACATATAACATAGGGCTTGGCCGGATACCCTTTTTAGCCCATTTAGTTTATTATTTACTATATCTGTTTTTTTACCGTCGATTTTCACATATACACTGTCCTTCAAAATTCATTGCTGCCCAGCTTCGTTGTCATGGTTATCGAGCCCATCTCCATGTTATATCAAATGGCGTGGATCCAGATTTTCATCCCGGTCCTGACATAAAAAAAGATACTGGCAATTCATTTAAAATACTGATGATAGGCAGATTATCCCCGGAAAAAAGGCAGGATGTTTTGATTAAAGCAGTTCAGAAATCTCGTTATGAGAATCGTATTCAACTCTATTTTGCAGGTCAAGGCCCCAAACAACAGAAATTGAGGCGGATGAGTAAGAAACTTACAAATCCTCCTATTTTCGGCTATTATAATAAAGAACAATTAATTGATCTGATACGAAGCTGTGATTTATATGTTCATACTTCGGATATCGAGATAGAAGGTATATCTTGTATAGAGGCATTTTCATGTGGGCTTGTTCCAGTTATCTCAGACAGCAAGCGCAGCGCAACAAAACAGTTTGCACTAGGTCCCATGAATCTGTTTAGAGCAGGTAATGCTTCACATTTAGCAGAGAGAATAGATGCATGGATTGATAATCCGCAGGGATTAATCGAAGTTGGCAACATGTACGCTAAGTATGCTAAAAAATATTCTCTTAAAAACAGTATCAGAGAGATAGAAAAAATATATAAACTAGCGCGCAGGGAAGAAAAACCTTCGCAATCCTATATTTGGAGAGGTACATATCGGCTATTTTCATTCATGTTTTATTATCTTATTGCTGTTCCTCTTATATTTTTATGGACTCGTGTAGTATTAGGTGTAAGGGTTGTTGGTGAGAGAAGACTTCGCAATCTTGATGGTGCAATAACAGTATGCAATCATGTACACTTGCTTGACAGTGCTCTTGTCGGACTTGCATTATTCCCACGTAAACTGATATTTCCTACATTAAAGAAAAATACAGAGACATTTTGGCTGGGGAATATTGTTAAACTTCTTGGAGGTATTGCTATACCGGGAAATATGACCGAGCTTAAACAGTTTTTTAATGAGATGGAGTATCTCCTTATGAAAGGACGGATTGTGCATTTTTTCCCTGAAGGAGAGCTAATACCTTACGACACAGGTTTGCGAACCTTTAGGAAGGGAGCATTTTATCTTGCAGCACAAGCACGTGTGCCTATTGTTCCCATATCTATAACATTTAAGCTACCAAAAGGTATTGCTAAGCTATATCGTAAAAAACCTACCATGGTAGTTCATATCGGTGAACCGGTTCCACCAGTTTCCATAGATTTGAGAACCGATCTACGTACCCGTACAGAGATCATTCAAACGCATATGAATGACGTAATAACAAACGTAGCGTCGAATAAATAATTATATTTTGATTAACTTAAAAAAACCGTTAAGTTATCAGAAAGATGAATTGCTTGGTGTTTATCTAATGACATATGAGGAAGCTAAGAACATTTTTTAATTGGATAGCTCCAAAAGAATATTGAGTGAAGCGAATGACTTTATCATGTCTGGAAGAGTAAGGGGAAGAAAACCCAGTAAATAAGATATATACCCCAAAGTATGAATTTGATGAAAAAATAGATAAAGGACTTTGGAATCAGTACCAAAGTCCTTTAGATTAGCAGGTTGCAAGATTAAATGGTCCACTGATCATGAATGATTCCGACAAGATACCAGATATCACCCTTCTTTTCAAATACAAGCCTGAGGCTTCTCCAGTCCATACCTTCGTAACGAGGATCTATGCTGGAAAAGTAATATTCCACAATGATGGAATTCTTGTAAACCTCAAAGCTGTTGTTAATTGTATTTCCAAAACCTAGGGTTTTGTTGTAGCCTACTTGCTCAGCGTTTACAAAGTCTACATCATAGATGAATTTCTTATGATAATCAGAGAAGCTTAGGGTGATAGGATCACCTATACCGTCGTAATACCCCCAATGATATTGCTTAGGATCATCAGCCAGTTTTTTCATTTCCTCTGCAGTGAATACAAGATCCTTTTCAACGTCGACATATGCGTATGGTGAGAAGCGAACTCCCTTATCAGGATGTATTGCATCGGCGAGCTTGTCAATATCATAGTTCTTTATTAAGGTCAGGACACTCATAGCTCTCTCTTCGATTATACTTTTGACATACTCCTCGGTGTCTGCCTGGAGCACATCGGCTTTGTCATCGAGATCGGTGTTCTTCGTACCTGTATTAGCATTAGTATTTTTATTCTCACTTTTTTTACCTGTATTCGGAGAAGTTGTGTTATTGGAATCCTGCTTTTCTACAATTTTAACCTCTCCTGAATTCCCATCCGCAATCGTATCCGTATCTGGAGTGGTTGTGCTTTGGGGATCTAGTTCTTCAATATCTTCATCTTCTACAGTTTCTGCTTCCGTTT
>JAAYKZ010000073.1 GCA_012522165.1 Clostridiales bacterium | reverse complement strand
GCCTAGAACAATCCAGAAATTATCAGGTTGCTATATGGAGCCGCCGACAATTGATGATGAAAAAAAGGATTAATATTTTAATTACCTTCCACGTATTGTTCCAAACTTACCCTACTATTTTTCAATATTTCTATGGCTAAACTATCAGGGTATGGTTCCTTATATACTACCCTAATAATACCGCTATTTACAATTAACTTTTCACATATAACAGAAGGTTGATGAGTACAATATAGGGTAGCCTCATCTATATATACTCCTAGCTTTGCAGCCTGAACAATAGCATTTTGTTCAGCATGAATTGCATAGCAGTACTCTTGTTTTGTACCTGATGGGATATCCCTTATTCTCCTTATGCATTCGCCTCTTTCTACACAACTGGGATATCCTGAAGGTGCGCCATTGTATCCTGTAGCCAGTATTCTTTTGTCCTTAACTATAATAGCCCCAATTTTTCTATTATGTTGATAACAGCTAGACCATTCAGCAATTTGCTTCACCATATCCATAAATCTTTTGTCCCATTTATTCATAGCTATCTCCTTACTGCTTATAGCAAAATCTTAATCTCCTCTATTATTCGACAAAACTACTTTTATTCCTCCATCCAGTAACACAATTTTGAATACCTTAATTTATTAAATTTTTGATTGATTTTGATAGTTTTTAGGAGTATATGTGAGTTATTTCAATCATTTATTAGTTTGTGGCGGTATTTCACCTTATTTGATATAATACAACATTTGCCATTCCCACCTCTTTTTTATAAACTATATCATGGATTAGCACTCATCGACCGAGAGTGCTAATAACAACAAATATAACTACATACAGAGGAGGGTAATGTTTCTATGAATATCAAACCACTAGGTGATAGAGTTGTAATTAAGGTATTGGAAACTGAAGAAACCACAAAAAGCGGAATTGTCCTTCCTGGATCTGCTAAAGAAAAACCGCAGATGGCAGAAGTACTTGCTGTTGGTCCTGGAGGTATGGTTGACGGCAAAAGAGTAGAAATGGAAGTAAAAGTCGGCGATAAGGTAATCTATTCTAAGTATGCAGGTACTGAAGTAAAAATGGATGATGAAGAATATATCATAGTGAGACAGAATGATATATTAGCTATCGTAGAATAATAACAACAATTAAAGGAGGAAAAGGATTATGGCAAAGCAGTTAATATATGGTGAAGACGCAAGAAGGGCCCTTGAAAGAGGAGTAAATGCTCTCGCTGATACTGTTAAAATAACCATGGGGCCAAAAGGCCGTAATGTGGTATTGGATAAGAAATTTGGTTCTCCCCAAATTGTAAATGATGGAGTAACCATTGCAAAAGAAATCGAATTAGAGGATCCTTATGAGAATATGGGAGCACAATTAGTAAAAGAAGTAGCAACCAAGACCAATGATGTAGCTGGAGACGGTACTACTACCGCTACTGTATTAGCACAAGCTATTATTCGTGAAGGTCTAAAAAACGTTGCTGCTGGCGCTAACCCCATGATTCTAAGAAGGGGTATTGAAAGAGCTGTGGAAGCAGCAGTTGAATCCTTAAAAGATCTAAGCAAACCCATCGAGAAAAAAGAAGCTATTGCACAGGTAGCAGCAATCTCCGCTGGAGATGAAAAGATCGGACAGCTTATCTCTGATGCCATGGAAAAAGTTGGTAAAGATGGAGTTATTACTGTTGAAGAGTCCAAATCCCTACTTACCGAGCTAGATGTTGTAGAGGGTATGCAGTTTGATAGAGGATATGTTTCTGCTTACATGGTAACAGACACTGAAAAAATGATTGCTGAATTAGATGATCCTTACATTCTAATTACTGACAGAAAGATTAGCAATATTCAAGATATTCTTCCCGTTCTTGAGCAAATCGTTCAGCAAGGTGGTAAGCTACTTATCATAGCTGAAGATGTTGAAGGTGAAGCACTAGCTACTTTAGTAGTTAACAAATTAAGAGGAACCTTCAACTGTGTAGCAGTAAAAGCGCCTGGATTCGGAGACAGAAGAAAGGCTATGCTAGAAGATATCGCTATTCTAACTGGCGGTACTGTTATCTCTGAAGAAGTTGGTTTAGAACTAAGAGATACTACTATGGATCAACTAGGACGCGCAGCTAAAGTTTCTGTTGATAAAGAAAATACCACCATTGTACAAGGTGCAGGTTCAGAAGAAGAAATTAAAAATAGAATTAACTCTATCAAGGCTCAAATTGAAGAGACTACATCAGATTATGATAGAGAAAAACTCCAAGAACGCCTTGCTAAACTAGCTGGTGGAGTTGCAGTAATCAAAGTTGGTGCTGCTACAGAAACTGAACTAAAAGAGAAGAAACTAAGGATTGAAGACGCTCTAAATGCTACAAGAGCTGCAGTTGAAGAAGGAATCGTACCTGGTGGTGGAGTAGCATACATTAAGGCTCTCGCTGCTGTCAATAATTTAACTGCTAGTGGTGATGAGCTAACTGGTATCAATATCATTAAGAGAGCTCTCGAAGAACCTGTAAGGCAAATTGCTACCAATGCAGGTCTTGAAGGTTCTATCGTAGTAGAAAAGGTTCGTGAGAGCAATGAGCCCTACTATGGATTCGATGCACTAAAAGGTGAGTTTGGTGATATGGTAGAGAAAGGAATTATTGACCCAACCAAAGTTACCAGATCTGCACTACAGAACGCTGCCAGCATAGCTTCTATGGTATTGACTACTGAAAGCTTAGTAGCCGATATCCCAGAGCCAGAACCAGCAACTCCTGGTGGTGCTGGAGGAATGAACGGAATGTATTAATAATAAAAGCGACTGTTTTATGCAGTCGCTTTTTCTATTAGCTTTTTTACTCCTTTTATTATCAAGGCTATTAACATAAATACAAATACAAGAGGTATCAAAAATAGTTTAAAATAGTTTAGTAGCATTTTGCACGGCTTTTTCATTGCTTTGACTACTTTATCCATATAACTTCTATTCCTACTAGTTAATTGCCTCACTACCACTCTACTCCATTCCTATTCCATATCCTATTCTCCTGGAAAATATCCTAGCAAGGTCATATAGTCTGGGAGCAGTATATTCAAAGAATTCCATATAAGACGAACATAAATAATGCAATATGGGTTTGCCATCTGCAAAGGGTTCCCTATTTCTTCTACATCCCCCGCGACATAGGTTAAGCCATTTACATTGTCTACATTTTGGATCTACATATCTTGATACTTCTATGAATTCCTTTACAACATCTGACTTAGCTATTTCATCAAAATCACTCTCTTTGAGATTCCCAAGATTCCATTGATCAATGACATAAAAGTCACATGGATATACTCCCCCATCAGCTTCAACCACAAACTGACATCTACATACTCCCGACATACCACAGTTTTCAGGTGGATAGCCCATAAGCATACTCACAAGATTATCAAAATACCTTATGCTAATTATATTACCATTCTTTATATCCTCATACCATAGATCAAATAGAGTTTTTAAAAAGGTGGTAAATCTATCAGGAGTTAATGAATATATTTGGCCACCAGGTTCTCCTAAGGGATCTAAGCATGGTATAAATTGGAGATATCTAAAGTTTTTTCGTTTGAAAAAGTTGTATATTTTTGCAGCATGCCTTGCCACAGTTGAATTTACTACAAAAAGGATATTGTATTCAACCTTGTATTTGTTAAATAAGTCTACAGTTTTCATTACCCTATTAAAGGTACCCTTGTTAGAAGAGTCAATTCTATTCATATCATGTATATCTTTTGTTCCATCCAAAGAAAGCCCTACTAGAAAGTTATTATCATGTAGAAACTTTGCCCATCCATCATCTATAACAATTCCATTGGTCTGCAAAGTATTATTTACCTTAACTCCCTTTATGTTATATTTCTTTTGAAACTCTATTAGTTTTTCAAAGAATTCAAGCCCTGCTAATGTAGGTTCTCCTCCTTGAAACGCAAAGGTACAAGTCATATCTGCATATGCTAAAGTCTTTTTAACCAAGGTTTCTAAAGTATTTATATCCATGATGCCATAGGATTTGATTTCTCTATTTTCTGCCAGAGAATGATAAAAGCAATATTTACATCTTAGATTACAGTTACTAGATACTGGTTTAATAAGTAAGCTTATTGGTGGCATGTTTATCCCGCCTTTATATTATTTTATCCTTATAATCAATTCATTCCGCAAAGAAAACTTAACTCTTTATGCTAATTCAACAGTTGTCATTTACGATAATAACGCCTGTAACGTATCATTAAAATACGTAGAAAAGCAATATCCCTAGTACACCCGATAAAGCAATAGTTAATATAGGATGTAATTTAAATCTTTTTAAGGCTATTAAGGATACCAAAAAAATAAAAATACTTTCTATATTTAAAACCTCTAAAGGCTGCCAAAATATTTTAATCAACAGATCCATGGAAAGTTTCTCTTTAAATAGGGCTGTCTCTGATACAAAAACAGCAGCAGTAGTTATAAGTCCT
>JAAYKZ010000072.1 GCA_012522165.1 Clostridiales bacterium | reverse complement strand
GAAAAGCCGGGGGAACAAACTGTGAATCCGTGTGTTAAAGCCTGGAATGACCTACACTTGAAGATACTTTTTAAAGAGAATATTGAAGAATATTGAAACCGTTAGATAATGGGTTTCCAGACATTGAGTTTTTCTCACGGTTACTTTGCCGGAGGATACAATGTCAGGAAACCCTTATTTTTGTTGCTTGAGGGAACATATCAACCGTCCCGAAAATTAATAGTTGAGTTACCAGATTAGATAACCCCCTTTTTACAAGGGGTTGAGGATACAGGATAGATGTGAAGTTTTTGCCACAATGTATTTTTTCTTTCTTCACTTCCTTATAACTAAATTTTCAAACCTATTCAAACCTTTATGCCATATTTTTTCTGCTTCGTCTCCCATACTTTTTGCGAGTTGAAGTTTTGCTGTTATTTTAGAAAGAATTCTATCCTGTTCATCTTTATTAACTTCAGGAACTAGAACCCGAAGTACATCATTTTCTTTATTAATTGCTGGGTATCCAGATCCGCTACATAACCTTTCAAACTGAGCAGTTACAATTTCACTTCGGAGTATATGAAATAGAAATTCCCCAATTACATCCCTTTTTGGAATTAATACTGCAAAACCAGTAGAACATATCTGATTGTCTAGATAATCAGTCACTGTGGCAATTGCTCTTCTAGTTGGTCTCGTTGTCGAAACAAGAATATCATTAGCATACATAACTTGACGCATTCTAGAACTTGTTGCTTCATTTCCTTGCATTCTTGTCGGATATATTATTCCGTAAGTTGTATCTATACTACCAATATCAACATAATCAAAATATTGTTCAGGTTCATTTTGTGGATTTCGAAGCTCCAATCTTAAATCAACAAACTTTGATAATTCAAAAAAATCATATGGAGATGCTTCAATATTTTTATAAAGAAAATCAAATATAATATCGTTATACAAGGTATCTAATCTGGAATTAATTTCTGACGGATATCTAAAAAAGCTATGTGTGTATTCGGATACTGGAAATGTATTAAAATTTGCTTTCCAGTTTAATTCACTTAATATGGTAGCATCTATTTCTAATAATAATTTTTTTTCTTTTTCTTTAATTGTATAATAATAGTTTATTTGAGGAACTATCTCTTGATAAAATGATTTAATCAAATTGTCATCAATTCTGGGCACAAGAATATTTTCTATATCAGCACTCTTAATATGCCCATTAGTAGAGCCAAATATATTTCTTATAATTTGTTCCTTGCCATAATCGGAAAGCAAAAAAAAGTGTATTATTTCTGCTAACCTTTCATCTTTTAATCTTATAGTTAATAGATCAGCACATGCAATACTTGGTTCATCGGATTTATATATTCCTACTTTTCCAATAGTAGCTCCTGTAGCAGCAAGAAGCAGATCATTTTTTCTTATAATAGAAGATTCGTCTAATGATTCAAGGAATTGTGAATCAATTTTATAGTCTGTCTCGCTATCAATGTTTCCTTTCCAATCTATAGAGCCAATTTGTATAAAATTAAAACTATCACTTGGCGCAATGTCGCTTGTATACATCTGTTCTTTCTTTGGTGTTGTTCCGGATTGTATATTATTACTTAAATACACATGAAGTGGTACAAAATTACTTTTATTCATTCTATCTATTTTAATATTCCATATAGGATTAAGAAAATGTTGGTCAAACCTTGTAGACAGATCTTCTACATACCTGTAAAAGTAATTTGTCGTATACATTATTTATTTCCTCCAGTATAAAGTGATTCAAAAATATCTCTTCTAAACTCAAGTCCTTTATATGAATTAATTACAGCAATTTTAAAAGCAAAATATTCTTCTAATATTTTATCTAAATGATTTTCACATTCCTTTCCTTTTGTATCAACCCCAACTTTATCAACGTGAGCAAAAAATATGGGTTCTCTTTGTATAGCTGTTAGGTCTGTTTTCTTAATTGCATAGAGAATAGAAGTTTTAGTTGAAGTCTTTGATACAGGAACGAAAGCATCTCTAGTTAAAGATATTATAGCTTTAATATAAAAGTGCGTTTTTATATAGTCACGAACATGTTTATAATTGTCCGTATTAAGAATGCCTTCATCTAAAATGGTGAGCAATTTACCTCCACGCCATTCTGGTAATTCACTTTTTTCTGTATTATTTTTTAAATAGTGCCAAATGGCTGTTAAAAATAAAGCTCCTCCTTTCATTGTATTACCTGTAACCTCAATTTCACAATTTCCAGAAGCTATTTGAGATTCTATTTCGGACAACTGAGATTGATTATTCTCTATAGTTCGTATTTTATTTTCTATTTTTCTCTTTAATGAATTTAACTCTTTTTTGCTTAAACTTCTATCTAATTCTGCTTTATTTTTTAAATCAATCATTTCTTCAAGTTCACGTCTATGTACTTCTATTCTTTGTGCAATAGTATCTCTTTTTTCTTTAGTCTTATTTTTAATTGGCAATATTGGAATGCGCATCAATCGTTCTTTTACATCACCCAAATCAGTAAAAGTTGCTGTCTGATAGTTTAGCTCACCCAAAGGGGGATTCGTTAAAATAACATCAAAACTATTATCACAGCCCACATCATCATTAAAACCTTTAATATTACGATGTAGTGTTATTCCATTAACCTCACCTTTGATATTCGATTTTCCATCTCCATGTATCCACATATTCATTTTTGCAATTTTAGCAATTCTCATGTCAATATCAGCGCCAAACAATTGTTTTTGTTGAATTTTATTCTTCTTTTTATCGCGCTTGGTAGTTGTGGGTTCATTTATTTTTGAGATCATATCATCCATCGCGTGTATCAAAAACCGCCCAGTTCCACATGCGGGATCAAGGACATAATCATCTGGACTTAACTCAGCCATTTTTACCATAAATTTTACTACTTTTTCAGGAGTAAAAAACTGGCCAACTTTTACATCTTTTTCAGATCTTAAGGCCAGAACTTCATAAACAGCTCCTAATGCATCTACAGTAGTTCCTAGAAAATTATATTGACTAAATATTGGCAGGACTTTTTCCATAATAAAGTCATCATTCAAAGAATCAGGAAAATTATCAGTGTTTGTGAACATTCCTGATTCAACGAATTGCGCTTCATCCTTTATCGATCTAAACAATTCGTGTATTGCTCTTTTTTGATTACGTATTCTCCCACTAACATTTCTTATATATTTTTCAAAGGATTTAACATTTGAAAAGCGATTCTGGTCTCCATTTTCTCTTTCTCTTTTTTCTTCATATAGTTTTACAAATACAAGATATATTAATGCATTAATCGCAGCACCTCCAGTAGCAACGCCATTTTCTCGCATATAATTTTCAAGTTTGATTAAGTCTTTTACTAAATTATTAAGGGTTTCACTATCTCTATCTTTTTCTTCTTGTAATATTTTTTGCTCAAAATCAAAATCATTAGGGAAAATTATTTGTTGTAATAGTTTTTTTATTCGTAAATCATCTACAAAACTATTAAAATTTGAAAACAAATTGATAAGGCTACTTATTGGATACAAGTCTGCTTCACTCTTTGCTAAACGCTCTAAATACAGCTCTAATGTTTCAAATGATAGTGGTAATATTTTCAAATCAGGATTTCCTTCAATTACTCTTTGACGATTATGGTCTTTAATGCTATCAATCATTCTTTGAGACGTATTTGGCGATATAAATATACAATATACATTTTTTTGGGTATTATTATTTTTAAAAGAATTAAGATGATCCCTTATTGAGTTAAATTCCCCGTCTTGTTGTGCTCCTACTCGTTTGGTTACTTCAATATTAAAATTAAAATTAGCATCAAACATTTCAATATCAGGTACTCCGGCAGGTGCATGAGTTACACCTCCGTTATGTTTAACTGTAAATCCTCTTTTTTCAAAAGCAGCCTTAAAATCTTCAGCTACTGTTTGTTCTAATTCAGTTCTAGCGTCTAATGAAGCATATTTTGACATTTATATATACCTCCTAAAAAAGTATGTAAAAGTTTAATCCTCAGTTATTTCCATAATATCAGCGATATCGCAATTAAGAGCCTTACATATTTTGACTAAGATATCTGTATTAACATTTTCGTTTTTACTAAGTTTTGCCATTGTAGATGTACTAATACCAGCCGCTTCTCTTAAATCTTTCTTTTTCATATCTTTATCAATAAGGAGCTTCCAGAGTTTTTTATAGCTTACGGCCATAATTGTCACCTCGCCTTGTAATATAAAGAATATCATAAAGCTGGTTAAAACACAACAAAAATTTGAGTTCGCAAATTAATTATTGTGTTTTTCGCAATTTATGCTATAATTTACATAAGGAAATATCTGGTCTGGATGAATTGCAAAACGAAATTCCCGTTTGTAACGCGAGATTCCCAGCAAATTCATTTTTTGTAAACGAGATTCTCACTTTGTAATCAAAAATCCCATTTTGTAAATGAAAATCCCATTTTGTAATTAAAAATCCATAGTTTATATTCCTTTTAGACGTGTTATAATAGCTTTAAGTCATAAAAATTCGCATAGCAAACAAGCATCGATTCTCGCTCAGTTTTTTTGTAACTGGAGAATCCATACTTCGCAAAATGATATTTATTTATCTGCTAGCGGCTTTAAATGTGTTATTTTATGAGTTACTTTTTGAGAAGGCCTGGTTTCAGTATGATATTCTCGGCGGCAACCGGTTTACATGCTAACTGCTTTAAGATGTCTTCTCCGTAATAAAAGCTGAACGCGTCGTATGGGCTACGGTTGTTCAGCTTTTTTCTTTTATAAGAGTTGATATGATCCATCATTAAGAAGATGTCATCTTGGTTATAGCTATCAAAGCTATAACCTTTTGGAACAATCCTCCGTATGAGTTCATGATTAACTTCTATAGCCCCTTTTTGATAAGGACAGCTTGGATCACAATAGAATACATTGGTTCTTCTAATACCTTTTTCATCAGGACCAAACTCGATGGCTTTCGGATTAGAAAACTCACTTCCGTTATCTGTGAGTATTACAGGGCAAAGT
>JAAYKZ010000071.1 GCA_012522165.1 Clostridiales bacterium | reverse complement strand
TAGAAGATGTCATCCTTTCGTTAGTTGTTTATTATAGTGAATAATATATTAACAGGATGTCATCTTCTTTTCAATTCTTATGGTAATTTATTACTCTAATTCCCTACGGTAACTTTACACTAACACTAAAATGGATAAAAAAATACCAAAATTCAAATAAAAATGATATCTGTTGAATTGTTTTCAAATTAATCCGTGTGCTGGTTTAACAATTATTAACGGTTCACAATGATTGTTGATAGGTGAGCACCTTCGCTGATTTGACTTCCCCAAATAGCCTTTAAATAATTTTTAGCCACCTAGTACATAAAGCTCCCATATTCTCGCATTTATTCATTTTACACATATCCAGGATTTAGATATACATATCTTTTTATAATCACAATAAAATCATAATTTGAAATTTCCAGATATTTTCTATATAATAAAATTATTAGTTAGTATATCTTCACATCACTCGGTAACTAATAAAATAAACATCTAATTTCCGCCAAACACATATAATAAGACTGGGCTTGTCTATAAGCAAATAGGGGGTTTGATTACAATGGTTAAATTTTGTGTCGCTACTGATTCAGGTTGTGATCTGCCTGGAGATTTCTGCGAAGACCGGAATATTCATGTCTATCGAATGAAATATTATATCGGCGAACAAGAATATACCGATCAAATGAATCCCGAAGACGCCATTGAATTCTACAATAAGATGAGACAAGGCGCCGTACCTAAAACCAGTCAAATGACTCCACACGAATTTATTGAATTTTGGTCTGACCTTTATAAAGAATTTAACCTGCCTATAGTTCACATTGCCATGGGCAGCGCCATTTCGGGTACATATTCCAATGCAGTAATCGCTAAAGATATGTTTATTGAAAAACATCCAGAGTCAAAAGTTTATGTTGTTGACTCCACCTTAGCTTCCATTGGCTATGGAATGCTGGCCATTTGGGCTGCTGATATGCGGGATGCTGGAGAGACTCCCGAAGCTTGTGTAGAATGGTTAAACAACAAAAAAATTCATGTTAATACCTATTATACCTGTGACGATTTAAAGTATCTATATAGAAGTGGAAGAGTAAGCAGAGCGGGCGCTACAGTGGGCACTATTTTAAATATTAATCCCATCCTTAATCTTGATAAAGAAGGACACCTTATTGTCCAGGAGAAAATTAGAGGACGTAAAAGAGCATTCAGGCGTATATATGACATTGTTGAAGAACTTGTGGTCGATCCAACAGAGCAAACATTATACATTTGTCATTCCGATTGCAAACCAGCAGATGTAGAAACTTTCTCAAAAACTCTCATAGAAAGAATCGGCTTTAAAGATTCCTTCATAAGCTATATCAGTTCCACTATAGGATCCCACTGTGGGCCTAGCCTTATTGCCGCATTTTTTGTTGGCAAGCCCAGATTCTAAAACATTGGCTTTCTATCTAAAGTTTCTACTTTATGATAGAAAGCCTTCTAATTCTCTCCCTTTTATTTTCTTAGCATCTTTGTGTCTTTGACCGCTGTCCTATAATCCACATTACTAGAATATTCATAATAAAGATGGCAATAAATTGAATCCCCTGGTCTATAACAATACTCTGTAAAATAATACTTACAGAAACTCCAAAACCCAGTCTAAAACCAAGGACAACAAAATTGATGACTGTATTATAAAATGTACATATAAGGGCATACAAGACTAATCTTCTAACACTCTCTTTATTCAATCTACCTTTAAAAGTATTTCCGTCTTTATTCCTTGTCATAAGCCCACCTATAACTCCAACAAAAGAAAACAAACAAACATATAGGTAATCAGTATTAAATATGCCATACATAAATTCTACGTGAACAAAATCAGCTATAAGATTTCCTACAATTCCAATTATAAAGCCCATCAACGGACCTAGCAGGGCTCCAGCAGTAAAAAGGATGGCCGCACTCAGTCCAAATATGTTGGCGACATATATACTTCTATTAAACAAGCATATAACCACGTACACCAGCATGCATAATACAGTCAACCCTATCTTTTTCTGTTTATTAACAGTGTTTGATTTATAGTTTTTTCTTATAATATTTGATGAAGTCTTTCTGTGAATGACTGTATAAACACAAACCATCACCGCTACCCAAAAAGCTATATGCAAGTATAGTTGCCCTTGAGTAAAATAAAAGATGTCTAGAGCATAGCCTAGCAATAATATAATCAATGCAAAGATAGGTATATGTAAAAGCATGCCAATTAGTACATTTACAATACCAACAATTCTATTCCTATCAATTAGAACAATCTTGATGAGTATGGGAATACTAATGGGAGCCGCTACTCCTGTGAAAGAGATAAGGAAAAGAAATAATGCCGCCCAACCTCTAAAGCCAAGGCCCAGCAAATCCCTTAAAGTAATACTGGCATTGTACTCTTTTTCACCAACAATCGTAGCTTTGCCTAAATCCACAGCTGCCCTTAGAATTTTTTCAAGCAACTCTTCCAAAGAAATTGATGAATAGTATTCTCCCTTCTCTCTGGCAGTCTGCTGAGCCCTGCTGAAATCTTGCTGTCTTTGTTCATTATAATAGTTCTCATTATTGTATCCATGCCTTATGGCATCATATTCTTTTCTTGATTGGGGGTTTATCAGTATCTCATAGGCTTCAGAAATTTCAATAAATCTTTCATGGGCATCCGGACTTTTATTAACATCTGGGTGCCATTGTCTAGCCAGTTTCCTATACGCCTTCTTTATTTCTTCTTCCGATGCATCTTCATGTACTCCAAGTATTTTGTAGTAATCCTTCATCTTCATCTCCTATGTCAATATACTTCTATATTCTTCTATATTATTATACGACATATATTTCTAAAATCCTACTTTTGTCATATTAACCATTATATTGGCCATGGCATATAATATGTTAAGTGTATTATACGGGGTGATAATGCTATGGCTCTTCAAGATTTGATAGATGCTGCTCCACCTGGCAGTACAGTTTCTGTGCCAGCAG
>JAAYKZ010000070.1 GCA_012522165.1 Clostridiales bacterium | reverse complement strand
TTTATAAAATCAAGAAGAACCTCCACATAGGAGGTTCTCCCCAAAAGGGTCTATTATGATCTCAGTACAAGTAGATATCTACTTTTTCAAAAGCAACACACTACTTTACCATAGAACCTATTAAAGAACAATTAGATCATAATAGAACCCTTGTAACCATATTATTGTCGAAAAACAGAAAAATAAACATGGTAATATTTAATCCTTTATCAATTTTTTATTAGATAATTATCAGCAACTTAGGCGCAATAGATTTTATATCATAAAATCTATTATTAGCAAAAACAATCCTAGAAGCTGTATAGAATTCAAAATTTAAAAATTTAAACAATCACCCTTTCAGCAATTTATTCCCCTTTATAATCCCATCCTTCGTCACCACTATATATCATTAGTTTAGTCATTCCTCCATCCACGGTTATATTCTCTCCAGTAATAAAGTCATTTTCCTCATGACATAAGAACATGGCTACTCTAGCAATATCCATTGGGTTTCCTACCCTTTCCACAAGATGTTGTTTGATATCGCCATCACTATATTCCGGAACATAATTTTCATCATAATATTCTCCCGTGTCAATCCAACCCGGTGATATTGAATTCACTCTAACCTTTCCTTTGAGGCTTACAGCAAGAGCATGAGTTAAGGCCAAAATACCCCCTTTAGCAGCTGAATAGCTTTCAGTATCAGATTGGGACATAAAGGCTCTGGTAGATGCTATATTAATTATAGAACCTCCAATGCTAAAATAAGGTAAAAACAATTTTGATAACATATAAGGTGCTGTGACTCCTACCCTCAAGACATAATTAAAATCATCATAACTACAGCCTGTAAGAATGCCATTCTTGCTTATACAGGCATTATTTATTAAATAATCAATTTTACCATATGCATTAATTACTGTTTCAACAAAAGAGTTGAGAGTTACTTCTTCACCTATGTCACCATGACAGAATATTACATTACCGCCTCTTTCTTGTATAAATGATAGGTTTTCTTCACCGGCTCTTTTATTTATGTCAATAAATGCTACTTTGGCACCTTCTTTAGCAAATTCTCTAGTAAGGCATCTACCTATCCCTAAAGCTCCACCTGTAACTACACATACTTTTCCCTCAAACCTCTTCATCACATACCTCTCCTTAACGTAAAAAATCTAATTATGTTTAAAGAGCCCAGATGAAAAATATTTCAACTAGGCTCTTTTTTATTATTTCTTAACTGAAAATTTATAAATAGTTGTGTGATTGTATTCATCCCCAGCTCTTAATATAGGAGAAGGAAAATGCTTGTGTTTCAATGCATTAGGGAAAAATTGAGTTTCGAGACATAAACCACTTCTTTTGCCATAGGTTGCACCATCTTTGCAATTTTTAAGTCCATCTAGGAAATTGCCTGAATAGAACTGGATTCCTGGTTTAGTTGTATACACCTCCATAAATCTACCAGAGCTTGGTTCATAAAGTTCCGCTGCCTTTGCTAACTTGCCATCTTGTGCATTTAATACCCAGTTATGATCATAGCCACCACCGTTGATAATCTGGGGATGCTTGCTATCAAGGCCTGGGCCTATTGGAGTTAGCTCGGTAAAATCAAAGGGAGTGCCCTTTACATCTAAAATTTCTCCAGTAGGCAAACAATTTTCATCAATCTCAGTAAACTTATCAGCATAGATCTTGAGCTCATGGGTGCTAATATCTCCTGCATCATGGCCTAGCAAATTAAAATATGAATGGTTGCTAAGATTTACAACGGTATCCTTATCTGATACAGCATGATATTCTATTATAAGTTCATTATCCTCAGATAGGGAATACAAAACCTTTACGTCTAAATTACCCGGGTAGTTTTCCTCACCGTCCTTGCTCAGATAAGACAGCTGTAAAGTTTCTCTTCCATCTTTCTTTATTATCTCTCCGTCCCAAAGTACCTTATCAAATCCAACTAGTCCACCATGTAGATGGTTTGGTCCATCATTCTTTGCTAGTTGATATCTTACACCATTTAGCTCAAAAACCCCATTTTCTATTCTATTAGCATGCCTACCTACTACTGCTCCAAAAAACATATTTCTATTCAAATAGCTATCTAGATCATCAAAGCCTAAAGCAACATCCTTGAATTCACCATTTTTATCTGGTACAGAAGTAGAAACAACTATAGCGCCGTAATTTATTATCTCGACTTCAACGCCATTTTGATTCACAAGCTTGTAAATATGTACTTCACGACCATCTTTCATTTTCCCAAAATTCTTTTTTGTTATTGTCATTTAATACTCCCTCCAATTTTACTTTGATACTACCTTATAACAATCTTATTATTACCTATATTATACAATATGCTTCTTATCTTTTTCCATAGAAAAACAAAAAATAAGCTGGTCGGCTTCTTTTCCAACCAGCTTCTGCTTTACTATTTTACTTTGGATCATATCCAATAACTGTCCATATTCCGTCTTCATCTTGTTTGACTAATCTTTTTAGATATACTCTAGCAATTGGAGACTCCTCTTTATTTATCTCCACAATGGTTTCCTCATTTGTCTCATATGTGATTTTCATATCCTCTACATCCACAGGGAAGTCACCTTCAATTCCGTCAGGATACATTTGCAAGCCAACAAAAGTCTGAGTTACTGCTAGAGGACTTAATTGCCATGGTGAATGTCCTTCGTCCACCTGTTTTTGATCTGCTTCCACTATTTCCATATCCACGTCTACCAACACTTGTGGCTGTTGAGGGAAATTATTTGGAATATCAGAATCTTCTTGACTAACATCTGTTGCTACATCCTCATTATTCTCAACTAACTCATCATTATTTTCTTGCTCTATTTTGCTTTCTTCCTGTGTTACTGGCGCTGGTAGCAACTCAACATTATCTCCCTTTGAGGAAGAATCATTAGCTAACCCTTTAGCATTGGTTAAGCTTATGGCTCCGATTACAATTACTAATGCTGTTATTATAATTGTCCAGCTTAATGATGTCTTATTAAATTTCTTTATCATGGTAATCCTCCTTTTAATTTCAGTTTTATTCTTAGCCATTCCAACTACTCCTGGACGCCAATAGGTGCTTGACAAAATCTCTACTAAGCTGATAATAGTATTCCCATAATTCTTTC
>JAAYKZ010000069.1 GCA_012522165.1 Clostridiales bacterium | reverse complement strand
CTCTTCTGTTATAATTGTTTTCATAAGAAAGGTCACTCCGATATTTTTTTGTTTTTGCAAACTTCATTATATCAGAGGCCTTTCTTTTTTTATACTTTTTTGTCACAAATGTATTATCTCATTTCAATAACACCAATGCTGATAATAAAGATAATATTGACAGCAACAGTAATATTAAGGACAATAATACGGATGAAAATAATAACAAGAATGAAAATATGAATCAGGCAAATGATTCTACAGATATTGATAAAATTGAAGCTGAACCTACAGCTAAAATAATTCGCAGCTCAGAAAATAAGGAATTAAAAAGAGTGGCCATAACTTTTGATGATGGTCCTGATGGATATTTTACTCCTCAGGTTCTAGATATATTGAAAGAATACAATGTAAAAGCAACCTTCTTTGTTGTTGGCTCATTAGCAAATAAAAATCGGGATGTGCTTAAAAGAATTGGTCAAGAAGGCCATGTGGTAGCTAGCCATGGTTGGAGTCACAGTAATTTCACCAAGCTATCAGACAAGAAAATAATCCAAGAATTGCAAAAGACCAACGACCTAATTGAAGAGGTATTAGGAAAACCCACCACCCTTTTTCGCCTACCTTATGGTGCCTTTAACAAAAGAGTTCTTAAGATTGTAGCAAAGCAAGGCTATCACAATATATACTGGTCCATAGACCCCAGGGATTGGTCAGGTATTTCCTACAAAGAAATACTAGGTCATATTAAGAAAAACCTAGAGCCTGGCGCAATCATACTACTTCACTCTAGTGGATCAAAGGAATCTATACCTAATACAGTAAAAGCCTTGCCCCATATAATAGAATATTTACAGGGACAAGGCTATGAAATGGTTACAGTTCCAGAACTGTTAGAGGATTATCTAATGGTAAATAGTACTATTGATTAATAATATAAGGATTGAGTTGGTTAAAGCTTTTCTCCCATCGGGCTACATAGTCCCCTGTAGCCCATTCTACCATGACAACCGACTCTCCTTTTTTTATGTCTATTTTCTTTATAGGTTTTTCAGAAAGCTCACCGTT
Source organism: Clostridiales bacterium (assembly GCA_012522165.1). Lineage (GTDB taxonomy): Bacteria > Bacillota > Clostridia > Caldicoprobacterales > UBA3941 > JAAYGY01. Next base: position 7,452 of record JAAYKZ010000069.1, on the reverse strand, counting down.
TTCTATGGTATAAATCATAAGGAAATTGCCAGTTACAACTATTAATAAATCTTTATTTGGGGAAGTATAAGCATCCAGGGCCATAGGAACCCTTTCCTTAACAGAATCCCAGGGCACATGCAGCTCATCGTAATTTACCAGTTTGCCTACTGGAGATAGGCCAATTGGGAATTCTTCATATCTGTCCCCAAGATCTAACCTGCCCTTTAGGGTCCAGTTGCCATTTCTTCTCTCCAAGGTGAAATTATCTTCACTGACACTAACAATGCCTTTTAATTCTTCATCTATCTTAATACCATGGGACACAAGATGAGCTTGTGCAGAAGTATAGAATATATCCCTCATATCCTCTCTGGCAATATCAGATACCAGAATACCACTAAGGCTATTGGCATCATCTAGGGGCAATACCCTGTAATTTCTCTCTGCTACAGAACCCATGGTCCAGGAGTATTCTATTGCAACATAGTCATCACTAACAAATAATATATCTTTTTTGATGTTGCCCTTTATTAATTGCTCATCTATCTTATTGATAATACCTGCTCCCCTTGGCACAAGAGGCTCTAGCACAATATTGTCCTGCAAAAAGTCATTATATTTTCTTGTTTTTACGGTCAAAGTCCAAAATCCACTTCTCCTAGGAATAAACAAATCTGGTGCCTCTAAACTTGATTGGATATTTTTATTATAAGAGGAAATCCAAAAAGTCCTATAACTAGCTCTCTCGTTAAAAATATCTTCCTCATTGGTACTAGGCACAGTTGAGCGAAGACCAATAAGGACCCCTGTTCTTAACAGGTTATCCTTTGCCTCTGGTTTTTCAATCTTATTTTGGGAATTCATTTGTCCGTTAGCATAGTAACTATCTATTTTATCTGAAACCTTTTTCAGCCAATAAAAACAATTGTCCACATATATCAAGGCAGTATCTTCATCTAGCATTGCTATATCAAAAAACAGTGATCCATTGGATATAATGGAAATAATATCAATCATTGGATTGCTTATATTTAAATCTTCCATATCCATATTATGATGAAATAGCATATAATCTCTTGTTTTTACTTTTCTAATTTGATACTTGGCATCAGTACAGCTTTCATCTGCTACCATAGCCCATGTGTCTGAAAAAACAGCTATCCTATCCAATAGCTCCTCAGCAGCCTTTATGCTATCCTCATCTTCCTGAATTTCAGATATTCTCTTATATTGGTAAATTTTCCAAGTTCCTCGAATAGGAATTGTGCTATTTTCAGGGGATACTATTATCTGCCCTGAGTTAAGTTGAGGAAATCCTTGGCATCCTGTTAATAATAGTATAATAGATAGTATTAAACACAATTTCTTCAAGATTTAATCTTCCCCTCTAAGCAATCCATTTACGAAATTGGCAGCCTTATTATCACTTTTGTTCCTTTGCCCTCCTGGCTTTCTATATCCAGCTGACCATTATGTTTGCTTATTATCTCATTGGATACAGAAAGGCCGATCCCGCTGGCGGCTTTACTATTCTTTCCTTTAAAGAACTTGTCCTTTACATAAGGCAGCTCATGGGAGGGTATACCACATCCATTATCCAGCACAACCATAACAATAAAATTATCTTCTATATATGTCTTAAAGCTGACCATACCGCCTTGAGATGTAAATTTAAAGGCATTATCCAAAACATTGATCAATACCTGTTTTATTCTATTTTCATCTATACTTATCTCAGGCAATTGGTCTGGATATTCTACCTCAAAATTAATTCTATTTCTCTGAGCTACTGGGGTCATATGACGTTTAATATACTCTATTAGGTCTACAAGATTAGTCCTTTTAAGCTTTAAGCTAATTTCCCCTGAAAGCAGCTTAGAAAAATCCAGTAGTTCCTCTACCATCCCTGATAATCGTTCTGTCTCTTTTTCTATTATTTTAAGTCCATCCCTAAAGGTCTCAACTTCCTCTGGATTGGTATTATTCAAGATAACAGCCCATCCCTTTATTGAGGTTAGGGGAGTTCTAAGCTCATGAGAAACTGATGCGATAAATTCGTTTTTTATCTGTTCTTTTTCCATTATTTCATTGGCCATATAGTTAAGAGTATCAGCCAAGCGTCCCACTTCATCGTTGGACTCTTTTATACACCTTACCTGAAAATCCCCTTTAGCCATTTTTTCAGCTACCCTGGTTACTTGTTTTATGGGGCTGACTACTCCGTTGGCCAAGATAAAGCTAATTATACTGGATATAGCTATTGTTAATATACCCATAAGAATAAAAATCCAGATCACATATCTTAGCTGTTCATTAATAGGCTCAAGGGATGTTGTAAACCTTAACACACCTACTACTTCACTATTAGCTTCTAAAGGATGAGAAACTGACATTACTAAATCATCAGTATATGCGACTCTACCAATCCATTTTCCAGCCTCACCATCTAAGGCCCTTTTCACATCTGATGTCTCCAGCTTATCAGTAAAATATACTCCAATAGAGTCCATTAATACCGTGCCGGAGTTATCAATAATTTGAACCTGAGCAGAGGTGAATTTCCAAAATACATCTACATTATCCATTACATTATCTTCAAGGGAGCTATCGGAAAAATACCTGGAATAAAAGCTGGCAGACATACGAATTTGATCAGTTAATATATCCTCTACGCTTTTATAATAATACTCCTTTAGAAACACGCTAAGCATTAGTATAAATATAAATATACTAATGACAATAATTCCCATAAAGCTGTAACCAATCCTGGTTTTAATGCTTTGTTGACGTTCTATTCCTTTTCTCTCCATCGATATCCAATTCCCCATACAGTCTCTATATATTTGGGATGAGAAGGCCTGTCCTCAATTCTTTTCCTCAACCTTCGGATATTCACATCAACAACCTTCAAATCACCAACATAATCTTCACCCCATACCTGGTCAATTAGCTCATTACGGCTAAATAACTTCCCTGGGTTATTTATAAATAAAGTCATTAATTGATATTCTTTGGGGGTTAGCGCTATTTCTCCACCATTCTTATAAACCTTCTGAGAGTAGGTATCCACCTCAAAAGGAGGATCGTATATACTACGATCATTTTTTGGTTCATTATTGCCGCCTAATCGGCGCAATAATCCTTCGGCTCTCAATACCAACTCTAAGGGATTAAAGGGCTTTACTACATAATCATCGGCCCCCTGTTCCAATCCCATAATTCTATCCATATCCAAATCCCGGGCAGTGAGCATTACAATGCCCATTATGGGAAATTCTGAGCGAAGGGCAACACATACTTCAAAACCATCTATTCCAGGCAGCATAATATCCAATACAACTATATCAGGCTTATGCTCTCTAGCTAATTTAATGGCTTCCTCACCAGTTTCCGCCTCTATTATCTCAAAATTGCTTCTTTCAAATCCTATCCTTACAAAGCTACGAATAGAACTCTCATCATCAACGATTAATACCTTACCTTTCATGTTGCTTTAGCTATAACCTCCCCTCATACCTCTTTATTTCAGCTTTTTCCAGCCACTCATCCAACATTACTGTCCAGGCATCTATCTTTTTGTGCTGACTTACTACTTGCTCTAACTCATCATACTTTTCCTCTAAAGTATATACTTTCTCAGGCATCTTTTCATAAAGCTTTATGATATGATAACCATAACTGCTAGCTACCAGATCAGATATCTCTCCTTCTTCTAAGCTAAAAGCTGCTTCTTCAAATTGAGGCACAAAGGAGCCATCCTGCCTGACTATATATCCTACATCATTATCTTCCATACCAGGATCTTCACCGTATTCCTCAATGAGTTTCTCAAATTCCTGGCCATTTTGGGCTTTTTCCAATACTTCCATAGCCTTGGGTTCAATAGCCTTTAGTTTTTCATCTAAATATTTATCTGCTTCTTCTGTCTTTCCTTCATCAACCATGGCATTGTATTGATCTATATCCTCTTGTGGCAATTTTATCAACACATGTTTAACCCTAACTTCTTCGGGTGAATACAATTCTACCTCTTCGAATGCCAAGATAGATATATTTTCTTTCTGAATTTGCAATCTCTCTTCGTAATACTCCTGGATCTCTTGCTCATTGGCATTGACATCCTTAACCAATTCCTCTACATAGTTGTCGATAACTATCTGCTGAGCAATAAGTTCTATATACTCATCCTCAGTTTGACCCATAGCATCTAGCTGTTCCTCAACAAATGCCCTAGCTTCACCTACATAATCTTTACCTTGATCCTCAGTATCCTCTTCCTGTTCATCCTGCATATTATTATCCATTATCTCCATTTGTGATGCCACTTCTGCAATAATGTTTTCAAACTCTGTCCTTGCTTGATCTAAAATTTCATCGGTGACAACAAATCCCGCATCTTTTGCCTTTTGAACTATGAGCTTTTGGACTATTAGCTGTTCCAATATATCAGCCTTTATCTCAGCTATTGTTTCTTTTTGCTCTGGATCATTCTCAATTTCTTCTGTAATATAATAGTTTTGCTTTACTTGATCATAGAGTTTATTAAATTCACCCTTGGTAATCTTTTCACCATTGACTTTAGCTACTACTGTATCTTCATTGTCATTTATTCCACAGCCAATAATTGATACTCCTAAAATTAACAATAAAACAAATGAAACTATCCTCTTAATAATCATTACATCAATTCCTTCCATTTTTACTTAACAATTAACTCGTTGTGCTAGTTAATTAACATTAATTATATAGTATAATGATGAGAAAAGTAAGGGGCTGACTAAAAAAACATATGGTAGTAAGCCCTAAATTTGTAAGCCTACTGCCATGATATTTCACTATTAAAATAATTAGTTTAGCCTTTCTTCTATTAATTTAGCTAATCCTACTGCGTATTCTTCTATTTCACGTTGGTCTTTTCCTTCTATCATAACCCTTATCAAAGGCTCGGTTCCTGACGCACGAACAAGTACTCTGCCTTCACCTGCAAACCTATCCTCCATACGTTTAATCTCTTCCTGTATAACAGGATCCTGATTATAGGTTAGCTTACCTTCCTCACTTACCTTTGCATTAACCAGCACCTGAGGGAATTTTTCCATAACCTTGGACAATTCTGATAGTTTTTTGTTCTCTCTCTTGACAACTGATAATAGCTGAAGAGCAGTTAAAATCCCGTCTCCTGTGGTATTATGATCTAAGAAAATAATATGTCCTGACTGTTCGCCACCAATATTGTATCCTTCTTCCAACATCTTTTCCAGTACATATCTATCTCCCACTTTTGTCTTGACAACATTGCATCCTGCCTTCTCTAAAGCCTTGTCAAAGCCTAAATTGCTCATTACAGTGCCTACCACCGTATTCTTTTTAAGGATGCCTCTCTTTTGCATATCGAGACCACAAATGACTAGCATCTGATCCCCGTCTACTATCTTTCCACGCTCATCTACAGCTATTAGCCTGTCAGCATCTCCATCAAAGGCTAACCCTACATCAGCACCCATCTCTACTACGTATTCTTGAAGATTTTCTGGATAGGTTGAACCACACAAAGAGTTGATATTAATACCGTCAGGTTCATCGTATATTGGATAAACCTCAGCCCCTAGCTGGGATAAGATTCCTGGGGCAATCTTTGATGCTGCTCCGTTGGCACAATCCACTACTAGCTTTAAACCGTCTAATCTAACATCTATGGTACTTTTTAAAAATTCCTCATAATGCCTTACAGCATTCTTTACCCTTACTACACGCCCAATATCTACACCCGTAGGATATACTATTTCTTCAGAGTTATCCAATACGATGCTTTCGATTCTCTCTTCCAACTCATCAGGTAACTTATAGCCTTGGTTATTAAATATTTTTATACCATTATACTCCATAGAGTTGTGCGATGCAGAAATTACCACTCCAGCGTCAGTCTTATAGTGTCTGGCTAAGTATGCTACAGCTGGGGTAGGAATAACTCCTGCTATTCTAGCTTCTCCTCCTACAGAGCAAATGCCGGCTACTAGGGCAGCTTCCAGCATATCTCCAGAGAGTCTAGTATCCCTTCCAACAAGTATTCTAGGCTTATGCTTTGCCATTTTTAATACACTTACAGTTGCCTGACCTATTTTATATGCCAGTTCACAAGTGAGCGTCTCATTTGCCAATCCTCTTACTCCATCAGTTCCAAATAAACGTCCCATAACTTCTCCCCAATCCTTGTTTATTCGAAATTCTCCATAATATATCTCTGTGCTGACAATGTTCCTACTGCACCATCTGCTGCTGCAGTTACCAATTGCCATACCGGCTTATAACGTAAATCACCTACTGCAAACACTCCTGGTACATTAGTTGCCATAGTCTCGTCAGCTATAACAAATCCGTCATCTGTCATATCTACCTTGCCCACTGCCAACTGGTTATTAGGTTTTATACCTATAGCTATGAAGAATCCATCTAACTCAAGCTGTGATACAGTATTAGTCTTAAGGTTCTTTATACTAATACCCTCTACCTGTTCCTCACCGATTATAGATTCTACTACGGTATCCCATAATACTTCAATCTTAGGGTGAGCCAAGACTCGATCCTGTAGGATTTTTGACGCTCTAAGCTGATCCCTGCGATGAATCAGATAAACCTTAGAAGCGTATTGAGCCAGAAACAGGGCATCTTCAGTAGCTGTATCGCCACCGCCTACAACAGCAGTCACCTTATCCTTGTAAAAAGCTCCATCACAGGTGGCACAATAGGATACTCCCCTGCCGCGAAATCTCTCTTCCTTATCAAGCCCTAACATTTTGGGACTTGCGCCCATAGCTAGTATAATTGTTTTGGTCTCATACTCTTTATCTTCGGTAATAACTTTTTTTATCTTATCATCTACTACTATTTCTTTAACTTCATCATAAAGAATCTCCAGTCCAAATTTACGAGCATGACTTTCTAATTTCATAGCAAAATCAGGCCCGCTTATAGGGTCCACAAATCCAGGATAGTTTTCAATGCTGTAAGTGGTAGCAGCCTGACCTCCAACAAACATCTTTTCAAACAGCAGGGTATCCATTCCACCTCTTTTAGCATACATACCTGCTGTAAGTCCTGCTACACCACCGCCAATTATGATAATATCCTTCACTTGTCTTCAACTCCTTCCTGTTTCCTTATTATATACCCTATATCCCCAAACTTATATCAACCCTTAATATCTAAATTATTATACCCTAAATAATGATATTTGTGAATAATTGGTTTTATTTCTTAATTAACCTTATTTTCATATGCTATTTATAATAACGGAATAAGCACAGAATTACATCCAAAAATTAAAAATATGTAGACACCAATAATACATTTATAACCACAATAAATTAATTCAAAAAACTTGTAATGAAATGAGATAATACATTTGTGACAAAAAAGTATAAAAAAAGAAAGGCCTCTGATATAATGAAGTTTGCAAAAACAAAAAAATAT
>JAAYKZ010000068.1 GCA_012522165.1 Clostridiales bacterium | reverse complement strand
TCTAGCTCCGAAACTGGCACCTTGTTTCGAAAATCATGGCCGGTTCTAGTAAACTGATAATAGTCTGTAACCTTTGTAAAATGTGCTATTTCGACGATTCGCTTCTTTGTATCTCTACCACGCACTCCACATGGGCGGTCTGAGGAAACATATCTACTGGCTGAACTTCTTGCACCTTGTACCCTCTATCTGATAGATACCTTAAATCCCTGGCCAGTGTAGCAGGGTTACAAGATACATAAACTATCCTTTCAGGCTGGGCATGTATTAGTGCATCCAGGAGTTTAGGATCACAGCCTTTCCTTGGAGGATCCACCACCGCAACATCAATCTTTAGGCCTTTCTCCACCATAGAAGGTATAATAACTTCAGCTTGTCCTTCGATAAACTCTGCATTATGGATATTGTTTTCTAATGCGTTAATCTTTGCATCTTCTATAGCTTGGGGTACAATTTCTATTCCATAAACTTTTTTCGCCTTTTGCGCCATAAAAAGTGAAATAGTTCCTATTCCACAATATGCATCTATAACCTCTTCCTTGCCAGTTAAATTTGCATACTCTACTGCCTTATCATAAAGTATAGCTGTTTGAATAGGATTTATTTGATAAAAGGATAGTGGAGAAATCTTAAATTTTAAATCTCCTATATAATCTACAATATGATCTTTGCCCCATAGCACAATATTCTCCTTGCCTAATACAACATTGGTCTTATGCGGATTGTTGTTTTGTACTATACTTACTAGACCAGGAATCTGCTCCCTAAGAAGCTTAATTAATTTATTCTTATGGGGTAAAGAATGGCCATTTGTAACAATTATGGCCATTACCTCTCCACTTTCAAATCCAACTTTACTTACTATATGCCTAACAATTCCCTTATGAGCCACCTCATCATAGGGTCTAATATTAAATTCATTCATATACTGACGGATAACTTTTACAATCTCGTCATTAATACTATGTTGAATATAGCATGTATCCATATCAATAATATTATGGCTTCGGGGAGCGTAAAAGCCGATAGCTAGCTTGTCCTTTATGGTCCCAACAGGAAATTGCATTTTATTGCGATAACGCCAAGGATTATCCATTCCAATGGTGTCATGGATTAAAATATTCTCTAATCCACCAATTCTTTCAATAGTATCCTTTACCAATTGTTTTTTAAATTCCAGCTGCAGTGAATAAGACATGTGCTGCAGTTGACATCCACCACATCTTCCAGCATGTGGGCACTTAGGTTTAACTCTTTGGCTAGAAGACTCTATAATCTCTAATAACTTCCCATAGCCATAGGATTTTCCCACCTTGACTGCCTTAATCCTTATTTTTTCGCCAGCCAAAGCTCCAGGCACAAACATGGTAAATCCTTCTATCCTACTATACCTTCACCATTCATCCCTAAGTTATCTATTTCTAATTCATATTCTTGATTTTTTATGACCGGTATTTGCTGCAAACTACTTCCTCCCATGAATAGATTTAAGAATTTTATATCATCACATGTAAAGTTCCTCAAACCGTTGTTTCTATTCCTAATGATTATAAGACCAACAAATACACTAGTTTAAATTATATTAACCACAAAAATAAAATAGCTAAGGAGTTGTTCCTTGGCTATTTTATTTTTTATAAATCTATAAATTATTAGTCCATTTTAGTTCAGTTTTTGTCAGTAACGCATCTTATAAATAATTCATATAGCTTAGGGTCCACTTTACGAATATTTATGGGCTTTAAATTATTATCGGTTATGGCATGGACAGTTTTACCTTTGGCCAATAGGCAATTATCACTTTCACGAAATACATCATATTCCATGGTAATACGGGCTCCAGAAAACCTAGACATATATGTTCTTACAATAACCAAATCGTCATATTTAGCTCCTTGCAAATACTTGCAATGGGTTTCCGTTAAGGGGAGCATTATTCCCCTTTTTTCCATTTCACTATAACTAATACCCTGTTTTCGTAAGTATTCAGTTCTAGCCACTTCAAACCAAACATAATAGTTTGAGTGATGAACAACTCCCATCTGATCTGTTTCTTTATACCTCACCCGTATTCTAGTATCCACCGTCACTACCTAATCATCTCCTAAACAACCTTGGATTTACCATTATATACAAAGCCCTTGATAGGATCTATGGTAACACACATTCCATCATAGAGCATCTCAGTAATTTCTTTGGCACCAACTATAGTTGGTATTTCTAAGGAAAGACCTACTATGGCAGCATGAGAAGTTACTCCACCCTCTTCTGTAATAATGGCGGTTGCCTTCTTTATAAATGGCAACAGTGAATTATCAGTTGATTTAGCAACAATAATATCTCCTTCTTGGAATTTCTCCCTAGCGTCCATAACATTGCTTATAACACAAACCTTACCATAAGTAGAACGAGTTCCAATACCAGTGCCTTTAGCTAATATATCCCCTATTACATTTACCTTTATTAAATTGGTTAATCCACTTATTCCTACTGGAACTCCTGCAGTTATAACTACTACATCTCCTGGCTTTACTAACCCAGTTTTAGTAGCAATCTCTACTGATTTTTCAATCATTTCATCAGTATTATCCATATCAGGTGAAATATAGGGGCGCACTCCCCATACCAGTGAAAGTTCCCTGTAGGTTGCATCACTGGTTGTTGTTGCAATAATAGGAGAAGCAGGACGATATTTAGATACCATTCTTGCAGTATGGCCTGTTCTTGTAGCAGTAATAATTGCTTTGGCACTAAGATCATGGGCAATAGCACATGTTGCATGGCTAATGGAGTTTGTCACAGTTGCCTCTTGCCCTACTATCCGCTTCTCAAAGGCAGCTATGTAATCAATGCTATTTTCTACACGTTCCGCTATTCTAGCCATGGTACGGAGAGCCTCAAGTGGATATTTTCCAATAGCAGTTTCCCCTGATAACATTATGGCATCAGTGCCATCGTATATAGCATTAGCAACATCACTAGTCTCTGCCCTGGTTGGTCTAGGATTTCTAATCATGGAGTCTAACATCTGTGTTGCAATTATAACAGGTTTACTTGCTTCTAAGCATTTCTTTATTATATTCTTTTGGGCAACCGGTACATCCTCAGTTGGAATCTCTACTCCCAGATCTCCTCTAGCAATCATAATGCCATCCGATACCTTTATTATATCATCAATATTCTCCAAACCCTCTTGATTTTCAATTTTTGCAATAACCTTAATTTCGTTGCCCTTATTTTCCTCTAAAACTTCCCTAATAGCTAAAACGTCAGCAGGTTTTCTAACAAAGGATGCTGCTATATAGTCTACACCTTGTTCTATACCAAATTTAATATCCTCAATATCTTTAAGTGTAATAGCAGGCAAGCTTGTAGAAATTCCAGGAATATTAACACCTTTGCCACTTCCTAAGGTGCCACCGTTAATAACTTTACAATGTACTTCATTTTCAGTAATATCCTCTACCAATAGCTCAACTAAACCATCATCTAATAAAATTGTAGCACCCTTATGAACGTCTTTAGTTATTTCTTCAAAAAGAACCGATACTATAGTTTCATCGCCTTCAATATCTTCTGTTGTTAAAATAAACTTTTGTCCTTCAGTCAGTTGAACTTTTCCTTCCCTAAATTTGCCTATACGAATCTCCGGACCTTTGGTATCTAGAAGAATAGCAACTGGAAGATCTAAGGCCTCTCTAATTTCTTTAACTAGAGCAATACGTCTTCCATGTTCCTCATGATTTCCATGGGAGAAGTTTAATCGGATAACATTAGCTCCGTTTTCTAACAGACTTTTCAATATTTTCGGATCTTCACTTGCTGGCCCTATAGTACATATAATCTTGGTTTTCCTCATTTTTGCCTCCACTTATATTGACAATACCTTTGATATTTCATAAAGCTCTTGATCAAATTCCTTTTGCATTGCTAAACCTTCTTCAATATCACAATCAGTTATTTGGTTATTTCGTATACATACTAATCTATTACCAATTCCCTCTTTTAAGAGCTTCACAGCATGATAGCCCATTCTACTTGCCAGAATTCTGTCGGCTACAGTAGGACTACCACCTCTTTGAATGTGTCCTAGTACCGTAGCTCTAGTTTCAATGCCTGTCTTATCTTCAATTTCTTTACATAACTCATTGACATCAAACATGCTTTCAGCCAACATAATTATATGGGAACGTTTGCCCCTGTCCTTGCCTTGAATAAGCCGCTTACATAAGTCATTTATATCAAATGGAACTTCAGGCATAATGATATGCTCCGCTCCTCCAGCTACACCAGTATAAAGAGCAATGTCACCCCTACCTCTACCCATAACTTCAATAACATTTGCCCTTTGATGAGAGGTTACAGTATCCCTAATTTTATTTATGGCGTCCACTACTGTGTTTGTGGCAGTATCAAAACCAATGGTATAATCAGTACAATTAATGTCGTTATCTATAGTACATGGAATTCCAATAGTAGGTATTCCCATACGACTTAGGTCCAATGCTCCCCTAAATGTACCGTCTCCACCTAATACAACTACCCCTTCAATTCCAAATATTTCAATAATATTTTTCGCTTTTTTCATACCTTCTGGAGTCTTAAACTCATCAGAACGGTTAGTATGCAATATTGTTCCGCCCCTATGAATTATATCTCCTACTGAGGCAATATTCATCTCACGAAGATCGCCGTATATAAGTCCATTGTATCCTCTACGTATTCCCAAGACTTTCATATCATTATATATAGCTGTTCGAACTACTGCTCTTATAGCAGCATTCATTCCTGGTGCGTCCCCTCCGCTGGTTAATACTCCAATTGTTTTCATCTTTAACAAACCTCCTACAATTATATATCTAATTTCCGTTCTTCATAAGTATAGCCTAGGCTCATAAAACATGGTTATCCAGTTCTAATCTCACCATGTTTAGTGTATATTATAGCTTTACCCCTCACTTTTATTGCAGAGGTATTCTCTGTAAACTGTGCTATCATAGCCTCTCCTTTATCCAGTTTTTCAGTATGATGAAACTTTGTATCCTTTCCTCTAGTCAGACCTATAATACTAACTCCATCCTCCTGAGCGAGGATACAAACATAATCATTAATAATATGCTCCATCGATAAAACTACCTCCTAAATGGCTATAAATATATTTTACGCCATAATTCGTCACCATATTATAACATATATACTTGTCAATATGCTACTGTTATAAATAAAATTTACACTAGCTTAACACATTCCTTCCCTAATAATCTGGAAAGCTCTTCAATTAGCTCCTTATCTTGCCTAATCCATAATTCTCGATTTGCCAAATTCTGTTTTCCTGATGCTTCTAAATATAGAATTACCGGGATATCACCCTTATACTTTCTTAATATCGGACTTATTTGGCGACTAATGTCGATTTTTCTATTTTTCGCTATTTTAAGATATAATTTTCTATTAATAGATGAAGTAAGGGGAATAACCTGATCGCATAAAATTTTTGGTTCTTCGTCTTCTCTCAAACTTAGTTTTCCTTCAATTATTACTGTACTATCATTATCTAACAACCTGGAGTATTTTTTATATGTTGCAGGAAACACAATTACTTCAATGGTACCATACAGATCTTCTAGAGTGATAAAAGCCATCATATTATTATTTTTAGTACTCTTTCGCTTATGCTCAACAATGATACCACCAACTCTAATTCTTGATCCGTCCTTTAGGGCATTAGATGCCATCATAGTTTCCTCTTCTAGGGTACTTTGTTGAATATCTAAGGTGCTTGTGAAATTTTCTAGTATATCTTTATATTCCATTAGAGGATGTCCACTTATATATACTCCCACAGTTTCCTTCTCCATACTAAGTAAAACATTTTTCGGGAACTCTTTAATATCTGGTAAAATATCAAAATCCATTGGTTGCTCTTGCTGAATGGACATCTGATCAAATAAAGATATCTGACCAGCAAGGTTTTTCCTGCGATCTTGAACTACTCCTTCCAAAACCTTTTCATATACTGCCATTAGTTGAGATCGGTATGTCCCCAAAGAATCAAAAGCACCACATTTTATCAAACTCTCTAATAGTCTCTTATTAATACCCTCACCATCAACTTTTTCACAAAAATCTAAAAGACTAACAAATTTACCTTTTTGTTCACGAGCTTTAATTATGCTATCTATGGCAGATAAACCAACATTTTTTACAGCAGCCAATCCAAATCGGATTTTATCACCAACAACAGAGAAATTGGCATAACTTTCATTTACATCAGGCGGTAAAACTACAATGCTCTTTTTTCTACAATACTGAATATATCCTGCTACCTTACTGCTATTACCCATAACACTGGTCATTAAAGCTGCCATAAATTCTACAGGGTAATGATATTTTAGCCATGCAGTTTGATAAGCAATCAAGGCGTATGCAGCAGCGTGAGATTTATTGAAAGCATATTTTGCAAACTCCATCATCTCGTCAAATATCTTATTTGCTCGCTCTTCACTTATACCTTTTCTAAGGGCTCCAGGAATTAGAACATTTCCTTCTTCATCTTCAATACCGTAAATGAAGTTATGCCGCTCCTGTTCCATGACTTTCGTATCCTTTTTTGCCATGGCTCTTCTAACTAAATCAGATCTACCTAAGGAATAACCAGCAAGATCTCTAACTATTTGCATAACCTGCTCTTGGTATACCATACATCCATAGGTTACCTCAAGAATATCTTTCAAGCTAGGATCAGTATATTTAATGGACTCTGGATGGTTTTTATTATCAAGGTATCGTGGAATCTGATCCATAGGACCTGGTCGATATAGGGATATCCCTGCAATAATATCTTCAAAATGGCTGGGCTTTAGTTCTTTTAAAAACTGTCTCATTCCTGCACTTTCTAGCTGAAAAACACCATCAGTATCCCCTTGGCTGAGCATTTTATATACTCCTGGCTCATCTAATGAAATGTTATCGATATCAATATCTATGTCTTTATTCTTTTTAACCAGTTCTATTGTATCTCTTATTACTGTTAGTGTTCTAAGGCCTAAAAAATCCATCTTTAATAGACCTAGCTGCTCTAAATTTCCCATTGAAAATTGAGTGGTTATTACATCATCATTTTTTTGTAAAGGTACATGCTCAGTTATTGGATCCTTTGATATTACCACACCAGCAGCATGGGTAGAAGCATGTCTTGGCAGACCTTCTAAACTTCGAGATGTATCAATTAATTTTTTTATTGTGACATCATTATTATATAAGTCACGAAGTTCTTCGTTAACTTCCAATGCCCGATCAATTGTCATACCAAGTTCCATAGGTATAGCTTTAGCAATCCTATCTACTTCTGCATATGAAAGATTAAGTGCCCTGCCTACATCTCGTATTACTGCTCTAGCTGCCATAGTACCAAAGGTAATTATCTGAGCTACCCGATCAGAGCCATATTTTTCTACTACATAGTCTATTACCTCTTGTCTACGTTCAAAGCAAAAGTCAATATCTATATCAGGCATACTAATTCTCTCAGGATTAAGGAATCTCTCAAATAATAGATTATATTTTAAAGGATCAATTTGTGTTATATCTAGAACATAGGCTACCAAACTTCCTGCTGCACTTCCCCGGCCTGGCCCTACCATGATTCCATTATCCTTGGCAAATTTTATAAAATCCCACACTATTAAGAAGTAATCAACATATCCCATTTTTTCAATGGTATCAAGTTCATATTCTAAGCGTTCCTTGACCTCATCTATAACCTTAATATACTTCTTTTCAGCACCTTGCCTACATAGTTGCCTTAGATATTCAGACGGAGTATAGCCTTCAGGAACAACGTATTCTGGTAAATGTATAGTATCAAAATCAAATTCCACATTGCACTGCTGGGCAATCTTTACAGTATTTTCTAAAGCTTCAGGATAAGAGGCAAACAACTTTTGCATCTCTTCAGGCGATTTAAGGTAGAATTCCTGAGAATCAAATCTCATCCTATCCTCATCTTCTATAGTTTTGCCTGTTTGTATACATAGCAAAACATCATGAACTTCGGCATCCTCATGTTTAACATAATGAACATCATTACTAGCAACTAAAGGAATTCCGGTATCATTACTTAATTCTACAATCATCTGATTAAGCCTTAGCTGTTCTTCTAAACCATGATTTTGTAACTCAAGATAGAAATTCCCTTCACCAAATATTCTTTCTAACCTTAAGGCCAAGTCTCTTGCTGCTTTTTTCTGCTCCGATAATAACATCCTTGGAATATCTCCCGCTAAACAACCACTTAGCCCAATAAGACCCTGGCTATACTGTTCTAATACTTCATAGTCTATTCTTGGTCTATAATAAAATCCCTCTATAAATCCCATAGACACTAACTTTACAAGATTTTTATATCCATCCTGATCTTTGGCAAGAAGTACCATATGAGCATAGTTGCTATCAGTATGAGAATGTTTATCATACATAGAACGTGGAGCTATATAGACTTCACAACCAATTATTGGTTTTATCCCTCTGGCTTTTGCTTCTTTATAAAATTCCACTACTCCATACATAACTCCATGATCAGTAATAGCCAGGCTGTCCATTCCTAACTCCTTACATCTATCCAACAGATCTGTAATTCGACTAGCACCATCTAATAAACTATACTCTGTATGGGTATGGAGATGAACAAAATTTGCCAATTGTTTCACCTCTTTATCCTTTAGTATCTTTTAGCGCAACATAAGATGATATACTTTATTCTATCATTTTATGTACAAACACACAATTACTCTAAAAATAAAACAAGAAAAAAGCAACTTATAAAAGTCGCTTTTAATAATTATTTTTAGTTGTTACCAATACCAGGAATACAGCAAAAATTTGAATCTATCAGTTCTGTTAAAGCTTCTATGGCCTCGTTCTCATCACTGCCCTCAGCTATAATGGTAATCTCATCATCTTGTCCTATGCCAAGGGATATTATACCCATAATACTCTTTGCATTGACCTTCTTTGAATTTACCTCTACCCAAATCCTGGAATTGAATTTGCTGGCAACTTGTACAAACAAGGCCGCAGGCCTTGCATTTAGCCCTTCCTCATGCATAATCTTAAAATTTTTACTTAGCAACGCCTTCTCCCCCTTTATTTTTTAATTCTTCCGCTATTTTGTCCAACTTCCTCAACCGATGGTTAACCCCTGATTTTCCAATGGGAGGATTTAGCATCTCCCCTAGTTCCCTTAAACTAGCATCAGGATTGTTTAACCTAAGCTCAGCAACCTCTCTAAGAGAGGGCGATAAGTTAGATAAACCGTAACTGTCCTCTATATATCGAATATTTTCTATCTGTCTAACAGCAGCATTTATAGTTTTACTTAAATTAGCGGTTTCGCAGTTAACAATTCTATTTATATTGTTGCGCATATCCTTGTATATTCTAATATTCTCCAAATCTAGAAGAGCCGAATGAGCTCCTATAATATTTAACAGATTTACTATATGTTCCCCTTCTTTTAGATAGACTACATAATTATTCTTTCTCTCTATAGTTTTGGCATTTAAGCCAAACTCATTGATTAAACTGCATAAACTATTAGCATAGGAGTCGCTATGGGTTACAATCTCTAAATGATAAATTTTTTCCGGGTCGCTGACGGATCCTCCCCCTAAGAAAGCTCCCCTAATATATGCCCTTTTGCAGCATCTCTTTTTAATTAGCCTAACATCTATGGTACGGTTTAATCGCAAACTTCCTTCTTCTTGTCCTTTTATTATACCTGCATCCTCTAATAATTTCTTTATTTGCTGATCATTTCATAATACTAGAGAATAGCTATTGTTTTTTCTTAACCGTTGATTCTTTCTAACCATTACCTCAGTTTGTACATTATACTGACATTTAAGTAGTAAGAAAATACGTCTAGCTATAGCTGCATTCTCCGTACTGACATTTAGACTAACCCTTTTTCTCCCACCTATATGGATAGTTCCACAGATTTGGATTAATGCAGCTAGTTCTGCCAGGTTACAACAAGATTTTTGTACAGGAATATGGCATAGTTCATTTTTAGCTCTGGATGAAAAGGACATGTGTTCCACTCCTTTATACATGCTAATATAATATATCCTAACTTGGCTTATCCATCGGCTATATCTCTATGCTCAACGGAAACACGATATCCTTTATCTTGCAGAATATTATATAAGGCATCACCTATTGCCACTGACCTATGCATTCCTCCCGTACATCCAATACCTACCACTAATTGTAATTTTCCCTCTTTTTCATAGTAAGGTATCAAAAAGTTTATCATGTCCACTAATTTATCCATAAACTCTTTAGTTTCAGGAAACTTAAAAACATAATCCCTTACTTCAGGTTTTTGCCCAGTGTGAATTTTAAGTTCATCAACATAGAATGGATTAGGTAGGAATCTTACATCAAAAACCAAATCTGCATCTAAAAGAATACCATGTTTAAAACCAAAAGAAATTATAGATATTAACAGTCCTTCGTTATTTTGATTATCATGAAACAGCTCCACTAAATTCTCTTTTAACTGCTTGGGATAAAGGTTGCTAGTGTCTATTATATGGTCTGCTATTTCTCTTATTGTCTCAAGCCGTTCTCTTTCTTTTTGTATCCCCGAGATAATTCTTCCTTCTTTAACCAAAGGATGTGCACGGCGACTTTCTTTATATCTTTTTATCAAAACATTGTCTGATGCTTCTAAAAATAGGATTTCATAAGTATATCCTTCATCTTTCATTTCAGACAGACAACCTAAAAGGTCATCAAAGAAACCTCGTCCGCGAATATCTACAACAATAGCTACTCTATCTATTCTACCTTCCGATTGTTCACATAGCTTAACAAATTGGAGTATCAGTTTGGGTGGCAAATTATCTACGCAGAAAAAACCCATATCCTCCAAATACCGGATAGCCATAGTTTTGCCAGCACCTGATAATCCTGTTACAATTAATAATTTCATAAATGCACCTTCTTCCTAAGTTTGCTTGGCAATCCTCGCATTAATTATACGATCTGGATTCAAATCTGCTGCTAAAGCGATTTCTATGGCTCTTTTAAAATCTCCAACCCTAGATGGATGATGAGCATCGCTATTTATAACAAATTTAGCCCCTTCTTTTAAAGCTATTCTAACATATTCTACAGTCATAAATCCATGGCTAGCATTAATTTCTAGAGCAACATCTCTTTTTGCAGCATGCTTGGCCAGTAATTTGGTATCAATGTCAATCTTGGCCCCTGGATGTGTAATTATTTTTATAGGATACTTTTCAATAGCCCTAATCATAGCCTGGGTATTCTGCATTCTTATCTTTTCTCTATCTACGGGTAATATGTTATATACAAGATTACTACCATATAGCTTTATAGCATCATTAAAGGATTTAGGCATAGCCCCCTTGTGAAATCCCATGAGTATGATATCGAATTTATCTATATACTCATCAGGTATATCAATGGTTCCATCTAGGCCTATGAGATTGGATTCTATACCCAATAATATCTCTATATCTGAATATTTATCATTTAATCTTTGGACTTCTTCTCTCATCTTGTCTACGTCATTTGGCTTTATGCCAATGCGTATATGTCTAAAGCCATGACCAGTTATAGCGATTTTTTCTAAGCCCTTTCTACGGGCTGCCAAGACATTGTCTTCTATAGATCCTTTGCCATGACTATATCGAGTGTGAGTATGAAAATCTGCTATAATACGATACATTATTCCTCTCCTACTATTCTAACCTCTGGTATCATCTCTACCCCATACTTGTCATATATAATATCTTGAACCTTTTTAATAAGGTCAATAACATTCTGCGCAGTGGCATTTCCTAAGTTGATAATAAAGCCCGCATGAAGCTCTGAAATCTGTGCATCGCCTATTCGAAGGCCTTTTAGCCCACAGTCCGGAATTAGCTTGCCCGCGTAATAACCTACAGGCCTTTTGAAGGTGCTTCCAGCACTAGGATAAGCAAGGGGCTGTTTTTCTCTTCTCCTTCTTGCAAGATCAGCCATTAGATCCAAGGATTCCTGTTGATCTCCATATTCTAGCTCCATATTTACCTCTGATACTATAAGGTCAGCTGCTTGTATGCGGCTGGTTCTGTATCCAAAATTCATATCCTCTTTCTGCAAGATATGAATATTACCATTACTGTCTATACATCTTACTGATACTACTACATCTTTCATTTCTCCACCATAAGCACCTGCATTCATGGTTACAGCTCCACCTAAGGTGCCAGGTATCCCACTTGCAAACTCTAATCCCTTTAAACTATTTCGTACCGCAGCTCTAGATAAAGTTGACAAAAGTACTCCTGACTGTGCATTTATACTGGTCCCATCTATTTTTATTTTGCTATAATTTTCTGATATTTTTATTACTACTCCTCTTATTCCTTTGTCCCTTACCAATAGATTGGAACCATTACCCATTATAAAAAAAGGAACTGATGTATCTTTACACACCTTTAAGGCGTGAATAATCTCCTCCTCACTGTCGGGTAAAACCATAATATCAGCTGGTCCCCCAATTCTAAAAGAAGTATGTTTTTTCATAGGTTCATTTAGAAAAATTCGCTCCGATGGTATATATTCACTTAATTTTATATAAATATTCTCCATTTTTATTCCACTCCCTGCAAAAAAACAGCTTATAAGTCGTCTACTTCTTCTAGTTTACATTAATTCCTGTATTCCTTCAATAGCTAATCTGATATATCTGAATCCCCTTGACTTTTTGGTTCTAATATATCCATTATTTCATATTTATAAATCTGCCAAAATTTTTCATGAGGGCTATATATAAATTTTGCTAAATTCTGCTCTAGCATATGCATTTCAGGGTCATCTTCATATATACTCCCTATACCATTTATTATGGGAAACATTCCTATTTTATTTAATTCCCTTTGTGCTTCATCAGACAAAAGGGATTTTAAAAAAGCAATACAATAATATTTCTTTATGTCATCATCTTTTTTAATCAATCCATAAGATACAATCTGATCTTGGAACAGGCCATCTTTTCCTTCCATAGGCAGGCAATATATTCCTAAGTCAAACCCCTTGCCTTGGGCTTGAGCCTCCCTTACTTTATATAAAGTTCTGGTATTGCCTAAAAAAACGCCAATTCTTGCCTCGTCAGCAAACAATCTAACTGCTCTGCTGCTATCAAGATTTCCTATAGTTTCCGGCACTAAGTTTGGATCATTAATCCAACTATATATATATCTATATCCATTATCATCTTGTATTTTACCACTTTGATTATAAATCATGCTAATAATAGGTTTTGAATATGTGGAATTGTAGCTACCAAATCCATAATATTGGATTTCATTCTTATTTTCCTTTTTTACATAGGATAGTTTTTTTACAATTCTATCTAAGGTTGCAAAGTCTATCTCAGTACCCTCTATAGTTATATCATTCTCTTGAAGCATATCTTTATTTAAAAATAAGGCATAGGTACCCATCATAATGGGTACACCTTTCATAGTATTGTCCTTTATTACAGACCTTTGTGCTAATGGAAGAATTCTATTCAATTCTTCAACTTGAAAATAAGGGCTTAAATCTTCGTATAAGGAAGAAGGTACAAAATCTTCGTAAATGGGAATAGAAATAATATCTGGTAATATGTCTTTATCTGCATGTCCCGTAAAATACATCTGAGCCCTTTGTGGAGTAAGCCTTCTGACTTCGATGAATACTCCAGGATTCTCCCTTTCAAACTTTTCTACCCTTGTATTAAGCCAGTTGGCGTTAGATGATGCACCTGTTTCTACACATGGTATCTCCCCTAAAGTTATTACCCCCGTCCATTTGGGCTTAAGTCCTTGGTCTTTATTATACCGCTTATCATCATGGTTGGAATTTAATAGAAATACTTTAGTACCTATCACTAAGTATATTACTATAAAAGCAAAAAGAAAAAGAGTAAATGGTTTTATGCCTTTCTTCACTGTTATTCCTCCTAATAGGCAATATAAAACCCTTTACTCCATTTATATGGTTCCCCTTTTTGGGGTATTACAGCAATTATATTTCTATATTAATCTTCCCAACATGGCAGCGCCTATAATACCTGCATCGTTACCCAGCTCTGCTCTAGTTATTTTTGCATAAGGAACATCTTTATAGAATATATGCTCATCTACCTTTTTCTTTAAGGCATCCAATAAAAAGTCTCCTGCTTTTGCTACTCCTCCGCCAATTGCAATAATAGATGGATCAAAGGAATTTATTATAGTAATTATGCCCATTGCCAAATAGTAAACATATTTGTCAAATAGTTCGAGGGCAGTAGCATCGCCTTCCTTAGCTGCATCTATGACTGTTTTAGCTGTTATTTTATCTAGATTGCCCTCTACAGACTTATATATCATAGAATCTGGATTATCTTGGGCTGCTTTTTTTCCTTCTCTAATAAGGGCTGTAGCAGATGCATACCTTTCCCAGCATCCCTTGTTCCCACATGTACACTGAATGCCATCCACTTCAACAATTATATGTCCAAGCTCTGCTCCAATGGAATGGCTTCCGCTATATGGTTTTCCGTTGATAATAATACCGGAACCGATACCTGTACCAAGGGTTATGGTTATAGAGTTGTCTACTCCCTTACAAGCACCCGCTACCGCTTCGGCTAGCCCAGCAGTGTTTCCATCGTTTTCTATTCGTATTGGCAAATCAAAGTATTTACTAAGTTCAGCTCTTATAGGAACATTATGCCAATCCAGATTATTAGCAAATACAATAATACCTTTTTCATCATCGGGTAAACCTGGTGAACCTATACCAATGGCCTTTACATCTTCTAGCTTATAATTTGATTCCGCTATAACCCGCTTTATGAGATGGGCCATATCCTTGATTATCTCATCAAAAGGACGACCTACACCTGTTGGTGCTTCTCCTTTATGAACTATTTTCCCATCCTCATCTACTAGACCTACTGCTATATTTGTTCCTCCTAAATCTACTCCTATATACATATTTCATCTCCTTGTCTCTATTTGATTAAATTATCCCCTGTTCATTTGAATAAGGGCATTTAAACGATTATCCAGCTCTTGAGCTGCATTATAACCCATGCGTTTAAGTCTCCAGTTACGTGCTGCTACCTCTATAATAATAGCTAAATTTCTACCAGGCCTAACTGGTACTACTATTTTAGGCAATCTGACGCCCAATATCTCCGTGTATTCCTCCGTCAAGCCCAGTCTATCATATTCCTTATTATCATCCCAAAATTCCAGATATATAACTATATCCAAGGGTTTGTTATTTATCACTGCACCAACGCCATACATGGCTCTTATATCGATTATTCCTATACCTCTTATTTCCATGAAATGTCTGATAAGCTCTGGGGCTTCGCCAATTAATCTATTATCAGTAACTTTCTTTATCTCAACGGCATCATCAGCAACCAGACGATGACCTCGCTTAATCAGTTCTAAAGCAGTCTCACTCTTACCTATACCACTTTCACCCATAATAAAGACTCCCACACCATAGACATCAACCAGTACGCCATGACGAGTAATTTTGGGAGCTAATGCAGAACTTAAGTAATTGATAAGCTTTTGAGTCAAGTTGCTAGTTGATGAACTGGACCTTAATAAGGGCCTATTATATTTTTTAGATAATTGCAATATATATTCAGGAATTTCCATATTTCTAGTAATAATAAGGCAGGGAAAATCGTACTGGAAAAACTTATCTAGTTGCTGCTGTCTCACATCGGGGTCCATGGTCTCTAGATAAGTCATTTCCACTTTACCTAACACTTGGATTCTTTCCGAAGCAAAATAGTCAAAGAAACCTGCAAATTGTAATCCAGGTCTATTTACATCACTGGTTACAATATCAATATTTTGAGAATCTGAACAGTATATAACTTCTAAATCCAGTTCTTTGATAATATTGTCTATAGGTATGGTTGTCAATTATATCAGCTCCTCTCTAGCACAAATCTATAAATTGCCTGAGCTACTCCATCTTCATCGTTTTTACCTGTTACATAATCAGCGTGAATCTTTACATCTTCAGGAGCATTCCCCATAGCTACACCTAGCCCAGCATACTGTAACATAGAAATATCATTGTAACTATCTCCAATGGCAATAACATTTTCTCTCTTAATTCCTTTTAGATTTGCTAAATATTCCAAAGCCTTCCCCTTAGTTGCGTCTTTGTGAGTAAATTCTAAATATACAGGTCTTGATGTAGTAACCTCAATTTCACTGCTAAAAAGCTCAACGAACTCATTTCTTATCTCAATGATTCTATCTGGTTCATCAATAATTGATACTTTGTTTGGTTCATCAACTAAAAATTTATCAAAAGACTCAACTAGCTGCCCTTTGACCCCTACATTTTTATAATAGATATCACTATACTTATTTTCCTCTTCAATATAGTATTCATCTCCAATATAGATCTGAAGATGTAGGGATTTTTCTTTACATATGCGAATTATTTTTTGACAAATATCTAAGGGTAAAGTTTTATTATATAATACATCCTTAGAAAAAGCATTTTTTATTAATCCACCTTGATAAGTTATTATAGGAACATCTAGACCCAATTGCTGCGCATATACTAGAGCTGATTTAAACATTCTGCCTGTAGCAATTGTAACCAAAACCCCTTTTTCCATAGCGTCAGTCAATGCTTCTTTGTTTTTAGCACTTATTTGTAAATCCGAATCTAACAACGAATCATCTAAATCCACTGCTATGAGTTTATAATCCAAAAATCTCACCCCGTATTAATAATACAATAACTGCAAGTTTCTTTCATAGTTATTATATATTGTATTGATTATCACGTCTAGTATATATTAATCAGCACCATCCATGCCGAAATATTCCATTATGCTTAAAGCTGCATTCCTGTTCATACCATCTACCTTAATTAAATCCTCTAGACTAGCTCTTCTTATAGCTTCAATAGAGCCAAAATGCTTTAGCAATGCTCTTCTCCTGCCAGGACCTATGTTGGGTATATCTTCTAATATAGAACGAATATTGTCTTTTCCCCTTAAGCTTCGATGATAGGTAATAGCAAATCTATGAGCTTCATCCCTAATTCTTTGTAATAGCTGCAAGGCTAAACTATTTTTAGGAATAACTATAGGTTTATCCTGATTTTCCATATAGATTTCCTCATTTTTCTCAGCCAAACTTATAATAGGAATATAGTCCATGCCTAATTTCCTTAGACTGGAAATGGCAGCATTTAACTGGCCCTTTCCTCCATCTATCAATATTAAATCAGGCAATCTAGAAAATTTACCAAAATTAGGGTCTTTGCCTTGAGCCTCCAAAGATACTTTTTCTTCTATCCCTCTTTTAAATCTTCTCTCTATGACCTGAGACATGCTAGCGTAGTCATTAGGACCTTCTATCCCTTTAATTCTAAATCTTCTATAATCTTTTTTACTAGGCTTGCCCTTCTCAAAAACCACCATAGACGCTACTGAATTTGTCCCTTGAATATTTGAAATATCAAAAGCTTCAATTCTTGATGGAACATAGGGAAGATCCAAAACTTCAGCCAATTCTTCGGAGGCACCTATTGTTCTAGCTTGCTCTGCTTCTACTTTTTGTTTTAAATTTTCTAGGGCTTCCATGGCATTTCTAAAAGCCAAATCCACTAATTCTTTTCTGTTCCCTCTCTTAGGAACCTTTATATAGACACGGTTCCCTCTTTTGGATGTAAGCCATCGCTCGATGATCAAAGCCTCATCTATCTCTTCTTGCAGCAAAACCTCCTTAGGTATGAAGGAAGAAGTAAGATAGAATTGTTTGATAAAAGAGCTTATTATGTCTTTTACCTGACTCTCATTCTTAGTATCTAATACAAACTGTTCACTTCCTGTTAATTTTCCACTTCTAATAAAAAACATCTGAACTATGCTTTCCCGCTCTCCTAATGCAATGGCAATAACATCCTGATCTAATAGGTCTGTGGATATTATCTTCTGTTTTTCCATTACCTTTTCAACGGAATTGATTTTATCCCTTAGGCTTGCCGCCTTTTCAAAGTTTAATTGTTCTGCGGCTTCTTCCATTTGTTTTCTAAGATCTTCTATCAAATCTTCATATTTACCATCTAGAAATCTACATACATCCTTTACAACTTTACGATACTCCTCCTTATCAATATTTCCCTGACAAGGACCTTGGCACTGATTAATGTAGTAATATAGACAAGGCCTGTCTCCCTTTTTTATTGAATTTAAGTTCTTTTTGCATGTTCTAACGGGAAATAGTCTTTTTATAACATCTATGGTATCCCTAACAACTTTAGAGCTTCCATAAGGACCAAAATAAAGGTTATTGTCCTTTTTTATATTACGAGTTAACACAACCCTAGGATAATCTTCTTCCATAGTTACCATTATATATGGATATTGCTTATCATCCTTCAACAAAACGTTATACCTAGGCTTATGCTCTTTTATTAGATTACATTCTAAAATTAATGCTTCTAACTCTGAATCCGTTATAATATATTCAAAATCCCTAATATTGGCAACCATAGCCCTTACTTTGGGTGTATGATTTTTGGGTGACTGAAAATACTGTCTTACCCTATTTTTCAGGGATATAGCCTTCCCTACATATATTATATTATCGTTTTCATCCTTCATAAGATAGACTCCCGGACTATCGGGTAGAGTCTTTAGTTTCTCTTCTATAAGAGCCATTTAGCTTCACCTTTCTTAAGCCATTCTGTTGTTTATGCTTATATAATACATTTTAATACACATAATGTCCAACACCAAAAACAAAAAAAGGTCTTAAGACCTTTTTTGCAGTGATGGTTTTTTTAGGATAGATAGATGAATTAAAGAATGATAAACTGTAATGGTCACAGCGCTGTCAATCAAATGATGTATAGCCGTACCAATACCAGTAACTACAAAAGCTTGGTGAAAACCCAAAAAAGGTAAAAGTATGAGTGCTTCTGATAGAGCATGAATGGGAGCTGTAATAAGTAGCACTGCCCAAAAAGGCATACCCTTTCTATAAGCTAATGCACCGATTCCACCAAAGACTGCATGGGTCAAGGCTCTAGCTCCCACTAAGGCACTTACCCTTAATGTAAATCCCAAGGCTGAACCAACACCTACCATTATAGCCACTCCAGGACTAATTGCCATGGCTAACATACTGGGTAAATGAGAAGCGATAGTGGCTATAAAACCTGGAGGTATTACTATCATCAATGGTGTACCACCTAATATTAAAGGGATCATTATAGCCAATCCCGTAAGCATTCCACCTATTACTATATTTTTAGTCTTCATATGAACCTCCCCAACAGTATTATGGATTTATAATGTATAAATTATACTGCTGGAGATGTGTAATGTCAAGTGTCTTTACAGCTGTTTTGTCATCTAGTAGCCTAAATCCAAGACTTTTTTTAATATTTTTCCTGCCAAAGGTGCCGCCAGCTTTCCTCCTGTCTGCCCAGCAGGCAAATCCTCTATCACAACGGCTACAGCAATTTTTGATTTATTTCCTGCCACATATCCAATAAACCAGGCATTATTTCTGATTTCTGAATCCCCATTGTATACCTCAGCTGTACCGGTTTTCCCTGCAACTTGCCTTCCTTTAATAGCAGCGCCCTTTCCAGTACCTGTATCAACTACATTTTCCATCATGGCCTGTATAATCTTAGCATTCTCACTGCTCATGGACTTACGATAAATCTTAGATCGCAGCTTTTCCTGTATTTTACCATTTCTACCTACTACCTCATATACAAGTCTAGGCTCCATCATTATACCATCATTAGCTATTGCTGAAGCAACCATGGCCATGTGTAGTGGTGTAACTTGTACATCTCCTTGACCAATTGAGATTAAACCCAGCTTCTCCTCTGATATATTCCCTTTTAAAGGCAAACGGCTAGCAACTAGTTTCAAATCGGGGAAAATAAAATCTTGATTAAATCCGAGAGCTTCAGCAGTTTTTAGCAGCTTTTCCTTTCCAAGTTTATTTGCAATATCTACAAAATATCCGTTACAGGATACCGTCATGGCCTGGCTAAGGTCCACCTGTCCATGTGGTTCTCCACCATAACATGATATACTCTGAGAGCCTGTTTCTACTACTCCTTGGCAATCAAAGGTGATACTTGAAATGTTCTCTAAATTATCCAAAGCAGATACAGCTACAATAACTTTAAAAATGGAACCAGGCATATAAAGTCCCTCTGTAGCTCTGTTTAATAATATATCTCCTTCTACATTTTCTAATTTATTTGGATTAAAGGTTGGATGACTTACCATGGCTAATATTTCCCCAGTTTGTGCATCCATAACCACAACACTACCTTTATTTTTTCCAAGAGACTTATCAATAAATTGCTGAAGATCACTATCTATGGTTAAGTGTAAAGTATTTCCCACTTCTTGTGGTAAAAATATTTTTTGATAAACCTTTTCATAAAAAGGGTTGTTATAACCCATTAAGTATTTAACCTGTAAAGCTTCTACACCTGATCTGCCTAGTTTCGCATCATTAAATCCAACTACATGAGCTATACTTTTGGCCTGTTCTCCCCCTCCTAGATAACTCCTATAATAATATACCTGTTTCTGTTTGGTATCAGGATTTTGCCTTTTTTCTTTAATGGTAGTAGCTAAAATCTTACCATTGCGATCTTTGATATCTCCTGGAATTACTTTAGGTTCCCAAGCATCTAGTTTAACTCTAGGATTATATGAGTTTGCAAACCATCTATCACTGTAAAAAAATAGTATATAGCAATAATAAACTCCAAGCAATATAAAAGCGGCTAATAAGACTGCCAATCCTTTTTTAAGATTTTTCTCTAGACCTTTCATTGTTGCTATACTCCTTCCTCAAAGGTCTCTTCTTCATACTCATTTTCTTCATATTCATCTTCTTTATAAATATCATCTTCATTTTGGTCTTCTTCATCATTATCATCTTTAGTACCTATCGCTACGCCTTCCAAAACCCCTACTAAAGCTAATGAAGTAACCATAGAGCTACCTCCATAACTAACAAAGGGCATGGTTACACCTGTTAGGGGGATCATTTTTATTACACCCCCAATAATGGTAAAGGCTTGGAGTGTTAATGCTACTGTAGCCCCAAAAGCAAGAAGTGCCTTGTATGGGTTTTTACTTCTTAAAGCAATTGAAACTCCCCTAATGACAATCATAGCGTACAAACCAATTATACAAAAACCTGTAATAATACCAAATTCTTCACAAATAGTTGCAAATATAAAATCGGTCTTAAAAGCTGGAACAACCTGAGGAGAACCTAAGCCCAGTCCGGTGCCTATAAGACCGCCACTACTAATAGCCATGAGGGAATGCGCTATCTGGTAACCTTTATTCTCAATATCCCTCCAAGGATTTTTCCACGCTTCTACACGTACACGAATATGGCTAAAAAGATGATAGCTAATAATGCTACCCAATGCGGCAGTACCTCCTGCCAGTAAAACAATAATCCAATCGGATGTTGCAACATAATAGACAAAGATGAAAATATAGAAATACAATAGTGCTGCACCTAAATCCCTTTGCAGTACCACAAGTAAAACTGTTAGCGCAGCAAAAATATAAACTGGCAGATGCTCTCTAAATTTTTTTCCCTCCCTGAACCATGAAGCAAATACAAATACTAGAATTATCTTTACAAATTCTGAAGGCTGAACGTTGTATCCCATAATTGGAATCCAGCTCCTGGCACCAAAAGTCTCTTTTCCAAAAATAATAGG
>JAAYKZ010000067.1 GCA_012522165.1 Clostridiales bacterium | reverse complement strand
GTAATATTAAACTGAGCCATGGTTCATCCTCCTCGGTTTGGTATTTGTGTCGTAACTATATTCTAACCGAGGCATGAGCTTTGGCTCAACTTATTTTTCTTTTTACACCATTATATAGACTTAATCAGTTTACCATAAGATTATAAAAAACTTTTACTTGACATTTTTACTGAATTTGATAATATTTGAGGTATAAATTAGACAATAATGGAATATAGGTTATAGTATTGCAATGATGGGAAGGAGTAGTTAAATCCTCTATCGTCAGCGACTCGGGGATAGTGGAAGCCCGGGGGTATGATTTAGCGAAGGCGTCCCAGAGCAATTTATTTATAAGAGGATCTATATTTAGTAGATCAAAAAGGGTGGAACCGCGGAAGATAAGTCTTTCGTCCCTTTATGGGATGAAAGACTTTTTAATTTTATCAACTTTTTGTAAAGGAGGAATAGAAATTGGCTAAAGAAGTAAGCATGGATAAAATCGTAGCTTTATGCAAAGGACGTGGCTATATCTACCCAGGTTCTGAAATATATGGTGGTCTTGCTAATACTTGGGATTATGGCCCTCTAGGTGTAGAATTTAAAAACAATGTAAAAAAAGCATGGTGGAAGAAATTTATACAGGAGCATCCTTACAACGTTGGTGTAGACGCTGCTATACTTATGAATCCCCAAACCTGGATTGCGTCTGGTCACGTAGCTGGTTTTGCAGATCCTTTAATGGATTGTAAAGAATGTAAATCCCGCTTTAGAGCCGATAACTTGGTAGAAGACTATATGAAAAGCCAAGGTATTGAAAATCCTGAAGTAGATGGATGGGAAAATACAGAATTAGAGGAATATATTCGCGATAACAAAATCCCCTGTCCAGAATGCGGTAAACATAATTTTACTGACGTAAGAAAATTTAATCTTATGTTTAAAACCTACCAAGGGGTTACTGAAGATTCTCAATCTGAAATTTATCTAAGGCCAGAGACAGCTCAAGGTATTTTTATCAACTTTAGAAATGTTCAACGTACCACACGTAAAAAGATACCCTTTGGTATTGGGCAAATTGGAAAATCCTTTAGAAACGAAATTACTCCCGGTAACTTTACTTTTAGAACCAGGGAGTTCGAGCAAGCCGAATTAGAATTCTTCTGCAAGCCTGGTGAGGATATGGAATGGTTTGTTTATTGGAAGGATTTTTGCAAAAACTGGCTGCTCAGTCTAGGAATGCAGGAAGAAAATCTACGAATGAGGGATCATAGTCCTGAAGAGTTATCCCATTATAGTAAAGCAACTACGGATATAGAATATCTATTTCCTTTTGGATGGGGAGAACTGTGGGGAATAGCCAATAGAACTGATTTTGACTTAAAACAGCATAGTGAACATTCTGGAGAAAACTTTACCTATATTGATCCCGTTACTAATGAACGATATATTCCTTATTGTGTAGAGCCTTCGGTAGGTGTAGATAGAGTAGCATTAGCATTCCTCTGCGATGCATATAATGAGGAAGAACTAGAAAATGGAGATAGCCGTGTTGTATTGAAGCTGCATCCCTATCTTGCTCCTATTAAGGCCGCTGTATTGCCTCTTTCTAAGAAGCTTAAAGATAAAGCTGAAGAGGTCTATATGCAGCTTTGCAAGAAATTCAATGTAGATTATGACGAATCCGGTAGTATAGGTAAGAGATATCGTCGCCAGGATGAGATTGGTACACCCTACTGCATTACCATTGATTTTGACACTCTAGAGGATAACTGCGTTACCATTAGGGATAGGGATACTATGGAACAGATTAGACTGCCTATAAATGAATTAGAAAGTTACTTAGAAGAAAAAGTCACTTTTTAATCAAATTATTTAGTATATCAAAGGCCGGTAAGCTTTCAAGCTTCCGGCCTTTCCTCTTTTTTGCATGGGACAACCATATTGGCACCCAAATCCACTCGCTTGTATTCACCTAAAAACTCTATACATACTTTGATTCTTTTTTTTCTGTGATCAAATTTCTCAATTATGCCTTCCATACCTTTTAAAGGCCCGCTTAGCACCTTAATTTGATTGCCCTCTTTGTAGACTTCAGATAACTCAATAATTTCACCATAGCGAGTTAGACTAAGTATCATACTCATTTCCTCATCCCTTATGGGTATGGGCTCACATTCATCCTTTAAAACCCTATACACGGCAGGTACAGCCTTTAACTTATAATATAACTCATCACTCATATTAGTATAGGTAAGAACATAGCCCGGTATTAAAGTCTTTATAGTTTCATAGGTTTTTCCCTGCTTGCGCTCTATTAACTTTCGTTTGGGCACCAAAGTACGTATCTCCTCATCGGGAAATAATAGCTCTATAAACTTCTGTACTTCTTCTTCACGCCCGGTCTCTACAAATATTGCATACCATTCCATTGATAAACCCTCCAGCTGCATTGCCTGCTTTTTAAAGCAGCACATACTCTGAAAGAATTCCTGAAAAATTATTATACTATATAACTTATCCAAAAACAAAACAATATAAAATACAAAATCCATATTTTACCCTTGCTGATTCTATTCTTTTATACTCCTGAATACTATATTCTCAGATAGAAGGGATGAGTTATATGGATAGAAATACAATATTGCATGGAACCTTTATTCTTACCATTTCTAGCATTATTGTACGCTTTATGGGATTTATTTATCGTATATTCTTGAGTAGAGCCATAGGTCCAGAAGGTATGGGACTTATTCAGTTAGTAATGCCTGGTTTATTTACATCATTGGCATTAGTATCGGCAGGCATTCCCATAGCTGTATCTAGACTAATAGCTGAGAAAAATGCCATAAATGATTACACTGGTATGCGAAGGGTTTTATTCACTGCCCTTGGGTTTGTTGTAACTCTTTCTCTTATTGTATGTATGCTGCTTGTACTAAAGGTTAATTACATTTCATATAACATATTAAAAGAACCACGAGTACGGGGTGCCCTTCTTACTATATACCCGGCTATAATAATGATGTCCATTAGCTCCGTATTTAAGGGCTATTTTTATGGTATTAAAAATTTTTTCCCTCCGGCTTTTTCCGAGATAATTGAAGAGTTGGTTGCCATAATACTACTTTTCTTTATCCTTAATAAGGTTAATCATTTGGATGTATCTGTTCAAGTTACTATTGTTGCCTTTGATATAGTAATAAGCGAGCTGTTTTCTCTTCTATATCTTAACTATAGCTACTACAAAACTAAAGACAAAGTACCAATATCCTTTTCTTATAGCAAGACATCCTCTTCCTTTCCCCTTACCCATATTTTAAAGATCAGCACTCCTATAACCTTGATTAGGCTAATGTCCTCAATAGGCTCCTCTATAAGCTCCATCCTTCTTCCTCAAAGATTAATTAAATCTGGACTTGACCGTAATCAAGCAGTAAGCCTATTAGGAATTTTAAACGGTATGGTGATGCCCCTCCTCTTTTTACCTTTCACCTTTGTAGGCTCTTTGGCAGTAGTTATGATCCCTAACTTATCAGAGGATCTAGTACGAAAGAACTGGGATAGAATCCGCTCTAAAACTTCAAAAGCTATATTTATTACTTCGATTTTAGCTCTGCCCTTTAGCGCTATAATGACAGCCCTAGCAAAACCCATAGGAATTCTATTATATAATCAAGAAGAGGTTGGCTCTCTGCTGCAATCTACGGCTTTTATATCAGGTATTAATGCTCTATGCCACACTTTAAGTGCTATTTTAAACGGGCTAGGTAAACAGAATAAAACAGCCATGTATGCAGTTCTAGGAGAAACTATAGATATATTATCAATTTTCTTTCTAGTAGCTATCCCCAGTTTGCGTATACATGGCTATATAATTGGCTTTATATCTTCAACTCTAATAGTTCTAATACTACAATTTATAACTTTATATAAAGATACCAAGCTTCCCATTTTATGGAGTCACTGGTTCTTTAAGCCCATATTTGCTGCCCTTCTCACTGCTTCAGTATCAAGACTTTCTTATCTATGGCTTTCTAACCATGGCCATGCTCTCTTTACATCCTTTTTTATATCTGCAACTTTAGGCATATTGATATACATATTCACTCTATACACGACGGGAAGCCTTATCTTTATTGTAAATGTTATATTACCCACAAGAAAATCAAAAGAATAATATCAGGCTTTTGATAGAATATCATCATAAAACATGGAATAAAGTCTATATGCTCTAAGACTTCCTTCATAAATCAATGTTAGCTCTTTACACTTTCTAAAATCCCCTGGCCTAACAAGGGCTGGAGCTTTTTTAAAAATATCTATCCCGCTATTTATTAGTAAAGTCGCAACAAATTGAGAACAGAAAAATTTATTGTCTCTTTGTATAGGGATATCAAACATAAGGCCAAATAAACCTAAAAAATTATATCTATACCTGGCACTATTTATCACAAAATTATTTAACTCAGCTTTTAGCCTTTCATATTGTAGTTGGTTTATAGTTAAGGAATATACTGCGCACTGAGTTTTGGGAAACCTGCCAAAAGTTCCATATACAATATCCTCTCTTACAAAGCCCCCGAATATGGGATTTGAAGGTTTTAATCTTCCAAAACTATATAACTCATTTAAATTCGGATCTAGGGCAATGGATACATGGGAATAAGGCTCCCTGGTATATATCTTTATAAGCTTAGATGGTAAGGAGCCGCTATGGGTTAGTAATATATATATTATATAATTCATTTCCATATTGATCCCTTCTATCAATAGATATGGTTGTTATGGTAATGGTATTATACAATATATTACTCAACTAATAAATAGTAAAAAGTTTCCTATTAACTTTTATATCTTTTACCATATCCCTCTAGCATCACTCAAACATGGAGCATCCTGTTCTACAATGGCTTCCCCTTCATTATTTTGATTGAAGTTAACAAGATATATAGGTATCTATCAACACCAAGCCCCCTGATTACTTGCTAGCTATTAATGCAAATTTTCTTATCAAGGGTTTAGCTGCTGCTGCCAATATCCTAAGACGTATTTGATCTGTGGCTACAGGCTTTATTCTATCTATTTTTTTATGTCCAATAGCACTACCATGAACTACCTCCAGCCATTTGTCATCATTCTTAATTTCTAGGACATAGTCCCTAACTCGCTCCCCATGGGCTATATCCTCCATAAGAATTACATGATCTATTCTTTGAGGTGAGCTAAGCTTAATTTCTAGTTCATATCCCTCTCCCGAAATTTCCTTTATAGGATTATAGAATGTATTACGTATCCAGTCTCCAAATTCAGTTACTCTTTTGACATCCGATTCTGGAATTAGGCCTCTATTATCAGGAGCAAGGTTAAGCAAAAGATTAGTTCCATGACCAACTGAGCGATAATATATATCCTTTAACTCATCAAGGGACAGTAATTTATCTTCACTATTGGGATGCCAAAACCATTGCCTACGTCTAATGGGTACATCGCACTCCGCTGGAACCCAGCGCGGAGTCTCTGGAAGCCAAGTCAGCATATTCTCAGTAAACATGCTGGTTCTAGCTTCTGTAGCTGTATTCCAACAAGGATAAGGAGCAACCCCATCTTCATTACCTACCCACCTAATGGTAGGAGCGCCCATATTAAAAATCATGGCTTCTGGTTGATATTTTTTAACCAATCCAATAATCCTAGGCCAATCGTACTCACGGCCTTCAGAACCGGCACCATCAAACCATACCTCAACTAAAGGGCCATATCCTGTAAGCAATTCAGTCAACTGCTCAGCATAAAAGTCATCATAAGCTTCTTTATCTGAATAACAAGGCTCATGCCTATCCCATGGAGATAGATATAGGCCAAATGGCATTCCTTCTTCTTCACAGGCCTTGGCACACTCTCCTACTACATCCCCTTTTCCATCCTTCCATGGACTTGACTTTACAGAATAGTCAGTTGTTTGGGTAGGCCAAAGACAAAACCCATCATGGTGCTTTGCAGTAAGTATAAAGTATTTAAATCCAGCCTGTTTAGCTGTCCTTATCCACTGCCGGGCATCTAAGGAAGTGGGATTAAACTTACTTGGAGAATCAGTACCATCCCCCCATTCCTGATCACAGAAAGTGTTGATCCCAAAATGACAAAACATTCCCATCTCTAAATCCTGCCATTTTAGCTGAGCCTTTGTTGGCTTGGCTAATTCTGTGCTACTCATGCTGTTTCCTCCATTTCATAATATCATATTTATGGTTACTTATTAACCTTTCTTCTTGAATATATTTTGAAATAGTTTAAAAATGCCTAGCCTAAGTAGATTTAGGCTAAGCATTTTTCATATTAAGTCGTTTAAGTTTAATTCTTATAGTATAACCTCTTTTCCCAGCTTGGCTGATTCATATATAGCATCCATTGTTTCAGCAGTAATTAATATATTATCTACATTAGCCCGATTCTTTCTGTTGGCTATAGTGGACTTTAAGAAAGAATCTATTTCCTCGTAAAACATATTCTTGGTCTGATAGGATGGCTTAATCTCTTGCAATATACCATTCTTAGTAGTATAGAATGTAAAGTTACCGCCATATTCAAGTTTTATACCACCCTTATCACCTAAAAACTCTATAAACATAGCGGACTCTCCTATGTTTTGAGCCCAGGCTCCATTAAAGCTGATAGTAGGCCCATCAGTTCGAATTAGACCAGTAACAAACTCTTCAACATCATAAACTCCATCATAATCTGGCGGTCCTGCCCACATATCCACATAAGTATAGTCCTTCAGATCCTTTACTAACTCGCTATATGTACTGCTGGACACAGCCAATACCTTTTTAGGGTTTATACAATAGAATATTAGATCTAGAAAATGAACTCCCCAATCTATAAGCACTCCACCGCCTGCCACCTTTTTGTTGGTAAACCAGCCACCAAGTCCTGGTATAGAGCGATGCTGTCGGAATGAACAATATATATGATATACTTTTCCTAATTCTCCCGCTTCAATCATATCCTTTATGTGGTTAACCGCTGTATTAAAACGATTTACTACACCAATATTTAAAATTTTACCGTTTCTATCAGCAGCTTCCTTCATTTTCCTTACTAAATCTGCATTAATAGCAGCTGGCTTTTCACACAAAACATTTTTACCTGCATTTAGACAATCAATGGTTATAGGTGCATGGGTATCATTAGGAGTACAAACGGATACAGCCTCTACCTCTGGGTCCTGTAAAATCTCTCTATAATCTGTAATAATATGGGGGACCCTATACTTTTCTCCTAAAGCCTTGGCCTTTTCTGGCTTTATATCTACCACATATTTTACTTCTGCCATTGGATTGTTTGCATAGGATGGCATATGAGCATCACGAGCTATGGCGCCACACCCTATCACTGCTACTGTAACTTTCTTCATTTCTATTTACTCCTAAACCTCTTAATTCTATTTTGATTTGACCTTTTAGCCAAGAACTTTTTTACTGATTTATTTTATTACACCAAAACTTTAATATAAATATATATTACTTATTGTCATAAATTGCTATTATTCTTATCAGCCTTTCTATCAGTCATCCCATTCTTCATATATTCCGCAATATATTTATC